>JACPTJ010000472.1 GCA_016192835.1 Betaproteobacteria bacterium | reverse complement strand
ACCAGGCAGGTGCTCCCCGGCTTCAAGCCAAATTCATGGGAGAGATAATGTGCCGTCATGCCCTGGTTGATCGCCGCGGCCGCGGTATCGAGAGCGAGCGCGGCCGGAACGTGCACCAGCCGAGCGGCCGACACCAGACAGTATTCCGCATACGCGCCTCCCAGATTGCGCGTGAAGGCAACCCGATCTCCGAGCTGAAATCCAGACACGTCCGGCGCAATTGCATCTACCGTGCCTGACCCCTCCAAACCGAGAACGAGCGGCAACTGCGTCGGATACGTGGGAGAGTGAGCGTAATTACCCTCGCGCCGGTAAATGTCGGAGAAGTTGACGCCGGCGTAGGCCATTCTCACCCGTACCTCGCCCGGACCAGGGTCGGGACGTGACAAGCTGACGACCTTGATCACTTCCGGACCGCCGAACTGTTCGATTTGAACGGCTCTCATGGTTGCCTCCTGAAATAGACAAGCGCGGCCGGGGCCGCCCTCGCTCACCGCATTATCAGAACACCCGTTTATCTTCGTTATCTCCTGCGGCAAGCGCAGGAGCCGCGAGTGGCAGGGCGGCGTATACAAAAACTCCGCTACTTTGCATAATCTCCTCCTGCGCCGCTCGCGGATACGGCAAACAGCCGCGTAAAGGTAAGCGAATTGCCGCCGTCCCGCAACCGGAATCCGCGAAAAATCTTTTTTAAACCCCGTGGCAAGCCACGGGAATCTGCAATTGGTGTAGGGTGCGCTTGCGCACCGATTGCCGGATGGTGCGCAAGCGCACCCTACTGTAATGGAAAAATCCATCGAGCCATCATGGTGAAGCATTTGCAGATTTCAGGCCGCGTCCAGGGCGTCGGCTTCCGCTACCACATGTGCCGTGTCGCAATCGAGTTCGGCGTCACCGGCTGGGTGCGCAACCGGCGCGACGGCAGCGTCGAGGCCATGGTGGCGGGCGCGCCGGATGCCGTCGAGAAAATCATCGCCTGGGCGCAGCGCGGCCCGGGGCACGCAGTTGTCACGGCGGTCGAGATCAGCGCAGGCGACGGCAGCTACACCGCCTTCGACATGTTGCCTACGGAATAGAACAGGAACGAGTCAGAGCGCGGCTAATAACCGTTGCGCTGTTCGTTGTAAACAACCTTGACGTTGTCTTCGCTCAACCACGCCGCGAGCGATTGCAGCAGATTGTCGTTCAGGTTGACGCGCCATGCCTCGCCGAGCTCGATCTCGCAGCTCGCGTCGTGATTGTGATAGACGACCGATACCGGGCACGGCCCGTTGCGATAGGGCGCGAGCAGTTCTTTCAGTTTCTGCGCCGACGACTGGCCATTGCAGGTCAACCGCACCCCGCGCGCGAAGCGGTTGCGCGCGGCACTCAGGTCGTATATTTTCTCGGCGTTGACGCGCAGGAATACCGCCTCGGCCTCCTCGCCGCCGCCGCGGCGCACGTTGCGCACCTTCGCCTCGATCACCAATACCGCGTCTTCGACGACGATTTCGCGACACTGGTCGAAGATCTCGCTGTATACCGTCACTTCCTGGGTTGCCGTGCCATCGCCGAGGCTGATGATGAGCATCCGCGAATTCTGGGTTTTCTGAAAACGCATCGACTCGACGACACCCGCGATCAGCACGGTCTGGGTGCCGGCGCCGTAATCGCCCCCGGATGGCGTGAGCCGGTCCAGCGTGGTGCGCACGAACTGGCCGATTTCCTCCCGGAAGGCGGTGAACGGATGGCCCGAAAGATAAAACCCGAGGGCCGCCTTTTCCTCGCGCAAAAAAACGTGCTGATCCCAGCGCGCTGCCTGCACCAGTGCTGGCCGCGAGTGCTCCGCTGCGTCGGTACCGCCGAACAGGCTCACTTGCTGCGCGTTGCGTTCGAGCTGCTCCGCGGCTCCGAGCGCGATTCCGACCGATGCGAGCAGCCGCGCGCGGTGATCGTCGAGCGCGTCGAAGGCGCCGGCGCGGATCAGCGCTTCGATCACGCGCCGGTTGACGATGCGCTTGTCGATCCGCTCGCAAAAATCGAACAGGTCCTTGAAAGGACCGTTTTTCTGGCGCGCCGCGACGATCGCCGTGATCGCCGATTCGCCCGTGCCCTTGATCGAACCCAGACCGTAGCTGAGCGTCTTCGCATCGAGCGGCACGAAGCGGTACTCGCCGCCGTTGATGTCGGGGCGCAGCACCTTGAGCCCGATGGCGAGCGCATCCTCGTGGAACTGCCGGGTTTTGTCGGTGTCGTCCATCGCCGCCGACATGTTGGCTGCCATGAACGCGGCGGGGTGATGGGCCTTGAAGTAGGCGGTCTGATAGGCGACCAGCGCGTAGGCGGCGGCGTGCGAGTTGTGCACGATCAGACCGTCAGCGACAAAGTTGTGGTCTCCTTCGACCTCGAGGTCGTACACGTCTTCGACGCCACGCGGCGCGATTTCGACCACTGTGTCCCAGTACACGTCCGACGTCGCTAAAGCACGCAAACCATCGTCGTTGAAGTATGCGGCGAGCCTGCCGACGGTAGCACGGCGGAATCCACGCTTGCCCACCGAGCCGCGACCGTAAAACTCCCTCATCGAGACGGCGCTTTGCACCTCCAGTTCGCGCCAGGTCAGTCCCGCTCCGATCCGCGCGGCATCAACCCGGCGACGCACGGTGCCCGGTACCGTGTCCTTGCTGCTGGCGCCGCCTGCCAACAGCGCCAGACGTGCCTTCAACCCTCGAATCTGCACATCGCGTCCAACACAATGCGGCACGAGGCACTCGACGAACCGCCGTACACTGTCTTCGCCCAGCAGGTATACGGCGTAACCGGGGCGCAACCCTCCTCGATACTTGAACCGCTTCGCTTGGATGCGCGCGACGACGCCCAGCCGCAGCAAGAGATCCTGCACGTCGCGTGCCAACCCCTCCGAACTGGTTGCGTAATACGGCACCGTGTTCGACGGCCCGATGAAGAATCCATCGCCCGACCACATGCGACCGAGCACCAACGCGATGTTCTCGTCGGCGAGCGTGAAAACCGCGCCCGGTACGCGCTTCTGATCGGCGCGACGATTGAGCAGGCCAAGCTGTTGCGCCCACAGAAACACGCCGCTGCGAGCGGGAAGGTCATCGCGCGCGAGCGCGGCGTTGCCCTCGGTCGCGTTCCACGGCCGCTGGCCTTTGCGAAAGCGCGCATCGCGCCCTGTGGAAACGCACACCTCCAATCGGTCATCGGCGCGCCTCGCCACCCTCGCGACCGTGTTCGGAAAGCCGCTCGCGGCGCGGGTGAAATCGGCAATGAGCTCGGCATCGTTGTTATAGTAGTACAGGCAAGTCGGATGGCAGGTGTTACCTTCCGAAAGCAGTCCGCCGAGCACGATCAGCTCGTGCTCCGGCCAGCGCGCCGTGCTCGCCAAATCAAGTCGGCGTGGCGTGGCAATGCGGTCGCCGGGCGCGAGATCACTTAGCGGGATCCAGCCATCGAGCGTACGCAGCGGATGGTTGCCGGTCGCGACGATGCGACGGCCCAGCGCGGTGCGCAGCTCGAACGTCGGCCGGCGGCCATTCCATACGACGTCGCGCACCGCGCGTGCGCGCAAGCGCCAGTCATCGCCGAGCGAATGCACGACCAGGTCGAGGCTTTTCCACCGCTTGAACAACTCCTGGACGGTCCAGCGTGTGCCCGTGCGTGCGTCCTGTACCTGCGTCGAACCCACAATACATTTGTTGAACCCGTAGCCCGCGAACTTTTCCATCAGGTCGAACAGCTCGTCGGCCTTGGCCTGTTTCAAGCCATTCCTTCCTGCGCCGTCACGAAAGATGCCGCGGTGCTGCGCCATCTCTTCCGGCAGCTTCTTGCCCATCGCGCGGCGCAGCAGGTCGGCGGCACCCAGACTGTAGCCGCCGATGATCTGCGCCATCTGCATCACCTGCTCCTGATAGACCATGATGCCGTAGGTCTCGGACAGTACCGATTTGACGCGCGGGTCGGGATAGTCGAACGGTTTGCCGTGCTTGCGCGCGATGAAGTCCGGGATGAGCTCCATCGGCCCGGGGCGATACAGCGCGACCAGCGCGATGAGGTCCTCGAAGCAGTCCGGGCGCGCCTGTTTGAGCAGGTCGCGCATGCCGCGCGATTCAAACTGGAATATCGCGGTGGTTTTGGCGCTCGCAAACAGGCGGTAGGCATCCGCGTCGTCGAGCGGCAGCGCATCGAGCGTGAGCGTCGAGGACGGATCGAGGCGCTTGATGTAGCGCAGCGTCCAGTCGAGAATGGTGAGCGTGGTGAGGCCGAGGAAGTCGAACTTTACGAGCCCCGCCGCCTCCACGTCCTTCATGTCGAACTGCGAGACGACGCTCGCTGAACCCTCCGCGGCGTAGAGCGGGCAGAAATCGGTAAGTTTGCCGGGCGCGATCAGCACGCCGCCGGCGTGCATGCCGACGTTGCGCGTAAGTCCCTCGAGCCGCTCCGCCAGCTCGAGCAGCTCGCGCACCTCCTCTTCCTGTTGCTCGCGCTGGTTGATCAAAGGCTCGACTTCGCGCGCGTATATCGTCTGGTCGTCCTGCGGATTGGTGCGCCGGTGCAGCGTGATGTACTTGCCGGGCTGGAATGGAATCAGCTTGGCAAGCTGGTCGCAGAAGTTGTAGCCCAGATCGAGCACGCGCCCGACGTCGCGCACCACTGCGCGCGCCGCCATGGTGCCGAAAGTCACAATCTGCGACACGCTGTCGGCGCCGTACTTGCTCCGCACGTACTCGATCACGCGGTCGCGGCCGTCCTGGCAGAAATCGATATCGAAATCCGGCATCGACACGCGCTCGGGATTGAGAAAACGTTCGAACAGCAGGTTGTAACGCAGCGGATCGAGGTCGGTGATACCCAGCGAGTACGCGACGAGCGAGCCCGCGCCCGAGCCGCGGCCGGGTCCGACCGGCACGCCGTTCGTTTTCGCCCAGTTGATGAAGTCGGCCACGATCAGGAAGTAGCCCGCGAAGCCCATTTGCAGGACGGTTTTGATCTCGAAGTCGAGGCGCGCGCGATATTCAGGCGCCTTGGCGGCGCGCTGCGCGGCATCCGGATACAGCTGTGCCAGCCGGGCCTCGAGACCGGCAAAAGCGCGGTCATGCAGGTAATCGTCGAGGCTCTCGCCTTGGGGTGTGGGAAACAACGGCAGCCTGCTTTTGCCAAGCTCGATCGTGAAATTGCAGCGCTTGGCGATCTCGGCGCTGTTGGCGAGCGCCTGCGGAATGTCCGCATAAAGCTGCGCCATTTCGGCCTGCGTCTTGAAATACTGATCGGGGCTGTAGCGGCGCGGCCGGCGCTGGTCTGCGAGCATATAGCCTTCAGCGATGCAAACGCGCGCCTCGTGCGCCCTGAAGTCGTCGGGCTTGAGGAACTTCACGGGATGCGTCGCCACCACCGGTAGCCTGAGCGTGGAGGCGAGCTGCAGCGACTGCTGGACGCAATTCTCGAGCGGCGATGCGGCGTTATGCTGCAAACGCTGCAGCTCGATGTAATAACGCTGCGGGAACAGCGCCGCCCACGCGCGCGCCAGCTCGAGCGCATGCTTGTCATTGCCCGCGAGCAGCGCCAGACCGACATCGCCGCAATGCGCCCCCGATAGAGCGATCAGGCCATCGCATGCGGGCGCCGCAAACCATCCCCTTTTGAGCTCGGCGCGTCCGCGGTACTGGTTGGTGCGATACGCGCGCGTCAGCAGCTCGCACAGATTGCGGTAACCGGCGCGCGACTGGCATAACAGCAGCAGCCGCTGCGGCTTGTCGCGCTCGGACTCGTTCTCGATCCACACGTCGCAGCCGATGACCGGCTTCAGGCCCTTGCCGCGCGCCGCCTGGTAGAACTTGACCAGGCCGAATACGTTGGCAAGATCGGTCAGCGCCAATGCCGGCATGCCGTCGGCGACGGCGGCCTCGACCGCGTCGTCGAGGCGCACGATGCCATCGGTCACCGAGTACTCGCTGTGCAACCTGAGGTGGACGAACGACGGTTGGGACATGGCGGACATTTTACGCCGCATGTCCACTTTTTTTAACTGCGGATTTTAATCTGGAGTCATTCCCCGCCCGAGGCGGCGCCGATCGGAAGATAGCGAACGCGGTGGCGTGTTTCCTCAACGCTGATTACCGCGCCCTTTTCGATCGCCGCGGCTGATTCCGCGAGGACCACGGAGAGGCGATCAACGACGTGGCGATAACCGGGGTCCCCAAGGCGAACCAAAATAACGCTTCCTTTCGATCCACCTGTCAATGCCGCAATCTCGCTGAAATCCAGATCGAACGTCACGACGCACCGATTTTCCGCCACGGCTTTGCGGAAGATTTCGCCGTTGGCCAGACGTTGGAGGCCCTGTTCGCTGAGATGAACCGCATCATGCCCCTGAGCGCGCAGCCACTCGCCGACCCTGATATCCACACACGCGTCCACCAAAAAGTGCATAGGCACTCAGGAAACGTGGACTTCTTCTTCGCTCAGCCAGGCCGCGTACTCGATGGCCTGTTGAATGTCTTCCTGCTCGAGGTCCGGGTAGCCCTTCAGAATTTCAGCGGCCGCGGCGCCGTGAGCGATCTGACGGACGATGACCGACACCGGTATGCGCATCCCGCGGATGCACGCGCGCCCCCCCATGATCTGCGGGTCGAAAGTGATTCGGTCAAATTTCATTGCCTGCTCCTGAATAGAGGCCTGAAGGTCGTTATCTTGGCACCTCCAACGGCATCGCGTCCAGCGCGTAAACGATGCCGTCGGTCACCGAGTACTCGCTGTGCAACCTGAGGTGGACGAACGGCAATTGGGACATGCGGTTATTTTATCGCTATTTGACTTGACACCATGGCCAAACCCGACCAAATTCATGGTGAAAGATGCGGAGACCAACTTACATGCGACTATCCCTGCTCCTGATTGCGCTCGCGCTTGCGGCAACGGCAGCGCAGGGCCAAGCCGTGTACCGCTCGGTAATGCCGGACGGCAGCATCGTCTATGGCGACAAGCCGGCGCCCGGTGCAAAAGAGGCCAAGGAAGTCAGTCTGCCGCCGCCGAATATCGCGAAACCGCCGCCGGCGAAGCCGAGCGCGCCGGCCACGACTCCCCGGCAACCGGCATCGGAATCCCCCGATGATCAGGTCAGAAACGCAGAGCGGGATTTACAGAAGGCAAAAGCCGCGCTCGAAGCGGGGCGCGAGCCGCAGCCGGGCGAGCGCATCGGCACCGCCGGCGGCGCCTCGCGCCTGACCGATGCCTATTTCGAGCGCATCAAATCGCTCGAGAATGCGATTGTCGGCGCCCAGAAGAAACTCGACGACGCGCTCGCACAGCGCCGCGGCGGTCGCTGACGCGGTGCCGGATCATCCAAAAAACTGCAATTGAACCGCCAAGACTCCAAGAGCGCCACGAGATTCAACAAACTGGATGCGACGCGTCTCGGACACTTTTGTTGAGAATCGCGAAAGTGGATGACAAACTTTCCCCTCACCCTAGCCCTCTCCCCGCAAGCGGGGCGAGGGAACACTCCCTCTCCCGCCTAGCGACGAACTTTGCGTGGTATTGCGTGGGATCGGCGCGTACAGCGTCGTCCGCTCGCGCGGCCTGCGGGCAGCTGAGCGGATCAGCTCTTCCATGACCGCGGGCGCCATCTCCTGCCCGTGCGATGCACCTGCCGCGCGCGAGATCGACTCGTCCATGAGCGTTCCGCCGAGATCGTTGACCCCCGCGCGCAGGCAGGCCTGCACGCCTTCCGGCCCCATTTTTACCCATGACGCCTGAATGTTCGGAATGAGCGGATGCAGGGCAAGACGTGCCACGGCGTGCATGAGCACGGCCTCGCGGAACGTCGGACCGCGGCGCGCCCTGCCCTTGCGATAGATGGGCGCTTCCATGTGCACGAAGGGAAGCGGCACGAACTCGGTAAAACCTCCAGTCCCGGCTTGCAGCGCGCGAAGGCGCAGCAGGTGGCGTGCCCAGTGCGCGAGTGCTTCCATATGGCCGAACATGATCGTTGCCGTGGATCGCAACCCTGTTCTGTGCGCAGTTCTCATCACCTCGAGCCACTCGCCGGTCTTGATCTTGTCGGAACAAAGGACCGCGCGCACCTCGTCGTCGAGGATCTCCGCGGCCGTCCCGGGCAACGTTCCGAGGCCGGCGCGCTTCAACTCGCCGAGGAATTCCCCGAGCGAAATGCCGAGCGTCCGCGCGCCCTGCCACACTTCGAGCGGCGAGAAAGCATGGACGTGAATCGCGGGAACCACGGCCTTCACCGCCCGGCAGATATCCAGATAAGTTGCGCCGGTATAGGAAGGATGGATCCCACCCTGCATGCACACTTCGGTCGCGCCGCGCTCCCAGGCTTCACGCACGCGGCGCTGGATCTCGTCAAGCGGCAAATCGTAGGGCTTGCCGCGCAGATTCTCGCTCGCCTTGCCTTTCGCGAAGGCGCAGAACTGGCACCGGTAGCCGCAGATGTTGGTGTAATTGATGTTGCGATTAACGACATAGCTGACGGTGTCGCCGTTCATCCTCGCTCTGAGCTCGTCGGCCGCGGCGCATACGGCGGCGAACTCCGGCCCCCGCGCGCGGAACAGCCGCACGATTTCGTCCTCGCCGAGCGTTTCGCCACGCGTTGCCTTGGCCAGGATAGCGCCGACTTCACCGCGTGGCGAAGCGCGACGGGACGCGACTGTCAACGCGAGATCCGACGCTGGAAGGCGATCCGGCATGCCCGGCGACCAGCCGTCGGTGCGGGGAAAGCCGTCGCTGTCGATCCGGTGGAGCAGTGCCGTGCGCAATCCCGGATCGATCCAGCGCTCCATCTCGCGCACGTAGGCCGGATAAATCGCCAGACGCTCGACGAGTTCCTTACCCGCGGCCTGCGTCGCACGCGCCAGCACGCCCAGATGCGGCCAGGGCGCTTCCGGATTGACGTGATCGGGAGTCACCGGTGAAACGCCGCCCCAATCGTTGATTCCCGCGTCGACGAGCTGGCGCAGCGAGGCGGGGCTTAAATTCGGCGGCGCCTGAATGTTCATCGCGGGATCGAACAGGAGCCGTGCGACCGCGATCGTCCACAAATGCTCTT
>JACPTJ010000471.1 GCA_016192835.1 Betaproteobacteria bacterium | reverse complement strand
CTCGGCTACCGCGCGCGCATCCTGGCGGCGCTTCCCGAAGGCATGAAATTCGCGCCGTTGATGACGCTGTATCTGACCGATCGCACCACGGGCGACGAGATCCGGCGCGCCAGGCAAAGCGGCGTGGTGCATGCCGTCAAATACTATCCGGCAGGCGCCACCACCAATTCGGATTCGGGAGTTACCGCGCTCACGCGGTGCGAAGACGCGCTGGCCGCGATGGCGGAATGCGACCTGCCGCTGCTGGTGCACGGCGAGGTCACGTTTCCGGACGTCGATATTTTCGACCGCGAGAAGGTTTTCATCGACCGCATACTGGTTCCGCTGTTGAGTAAATTCTCCAGGCTGCGCGTTGTGTTCGAGCACATCACGACCCGGGACGCGGTGCGTTTTGTGCTCGGCGCGCCGCCGCGCGTCGCGGCGACCATCACCGCGCATCATCTGCTGCTCAACCGCAACGCGCTGTTGGCGGGGGGCATCCACCCGCATCATTATTGCCTGCCGATACTCAAGCGCGAAGAAGATCGGCAGGCGCTGATCGGGGCCGCGGTAAGCGGCAATTCCAAGTTTTTCCTCGGTACCGACAGTGCGCCGCACGCGCGCAACACCAAGGAAGCAGCCTGCGGCTGCGCCGGCATCTATTCCGCGCATGCCGGCATCGAGCTTTATGCCGAAATATTTGAGGCCGCCAATGCGCTCGACAGGCTCGAAGGTTTCGCCAGCATTCATGGCCCGGATTTCTATGGTCTGCCGCGCAACCACGACCAGATCACGCTGGTGAAGGTCGCGTGGAGCGTGCCCCAAGAACTGCCTTTCCACGACGACACGCTGGTGCCGTTTCGCGCCGGCGGCACAGTGAGCTGGCGAATTCTGTGATGAGTGATTGGCGACTCAACAGCCGTGACTGGTGATTGGTGACCCGGTGACTGGTGACTGGTGCAAACCGGTTTTACGAACCACGAACCACGAATCACGAGCCACGAACCACGAACCACGGTAGTGAAAAGCCCCGCATTGCACGGGGCTTTTCTTTTGCCACTGTTGGTGGCGGTGTTGCAGCGCCGTAGTTACGACGCACTCATGACACTTGCGTGTCGATTCACCTTAGCTGGTCTCCATGTCGGCTATATGACCTCCGGTTGCTACGAAAAATCGTTATCTGGTACGCGAGTCAAACCGCAGACTTGTCATACTCTAAACGTTCGGCACCGTGTTTTCAAATTGGTTCCCGCATGCCATTTCGGGGCGTTGCGATGCAGATAATTCGGCAAAAACAGCGGCAAGAATAGCGCTTCCCGGCGCGTGCTAAAATGACTACGGGAGTCGGCCAGACAGTCGCTGTTGGCGCGTAACCGTGCCGAGAGAGGAAAGTCCGGGCTCCAATAGGGCAGGGTGACGGCTAACGACCGTCCGCCGCGAGGCGAGGAACAGGGCCACAGAGACGAGTCCGTCGTGGTTTAGACGGGGTGAAACGCGGCAACCTCCACCCGGAGCAACACCAAATAGGCAAGCGATGACGTGGCCCACCGAGCTTGCGGGTAGGTGGCTAGAGCGCGCGGGCAACCGCGCGTCGAGATGAATGACTGTCGCGGCAGCGCGAGCTGCCGACAGAACCCGGCTTATCGGCTGACTCCCGTTCCGATTACAGGTGCATCCGTAGCAAACGGCACGACTTTCCGGGAGATCGAGAAATGAAAAAACACCGAATCGCGTACATACCGGGCGATGGCATCGGCAAGGAAACCGGGCCCGAAGGAGTGCGCGTGCTTGAGGCGGCGGGACGGAAATTCGGCTTTGAGTTCAAGTTCGACGAATTCGACTGGAGCTGCGATTACTATGCGAAACACGGGCGCATGATGCCCGAGGACGGGCTCGAGCAGGTGCGCCGGCACGACGCGGTTTTCTTTGGCGCAGCGGGCTGGCCGGCCACAGTACCCGATCACATTTCGCTGTGGGGCCTGCTGATCCCGTTCCGCCGCAATTTCCAGCAGTACGTGAACCTGCGGCCCGTGCGGCTGATGCCGGGAATCAAGTGCCCGCTCGCCGACCGCAAGCCCGGCGACATCGATTTCTGGGTGGTGCGCGAGAACAGCGAAGGCGAGTATTCGTCGATCGGCGGGCGCATGTTTGACGGCACGGATCACGAAACCGTGGTCCAGACGAGCACGTTCACGCGCCGCGGCGTTGACCGCATCATGCGTTTCGCATTCGAGCTCGCGCGCAAAAGCCGGAAGAAACACGTGACCTCCGCAACCAAGTCGAACGGCATTTCAATCACCATGCCGTACTGGGACGAGCGTTTCAAGTTGATGGCGGCGCAGTATCCCGACGTGAAAACCAGCCAGTACCACATCGACATCCTGTCGGCGCATTTCGTACTGCACCCCGACTGGTTTGATGTCGTGGTCGGCTCCAATTTGTTCGGTGACATCCTGTCGGATCTCGGCCCGGCGTGCACCGGCACCATCGGCATTGCGCCGTCGGCCAACATCAATCCCGAACGCGAGTTCCCGTCCCTGTTCGAGCCCGTGCACGGTTCGGCGCCCGACATCTACGGCAAGGGCATCGCCAATCCGATCGGGCAGATCTGGTCGGGTGCGATGATGCTCGAGCATCTCGGCCACCCCGATGCCGCGCGGGCGATCGTCGATGCGATAACAACGATACTGGTCGAAGGTCCGCGCACGCCCGACATCGGCGGGAAAGCCAAGACTGTCGATCTCGGCAAGGCAGTCGCCGAAGCGCTTCGAACCTAGAGAAAAATCGCTCACTTCTCAGTTTTACGCCCTCCGTGCGCGTGTTGCGCGTCGGATAGGTTCTGCGCGCGGTTTTCTCGTGAATTAAACGGTCTCTACGGACCGTACCGATTCCACGCAAGAATTCGCGCGTTCCTGCTTGTTGCTTTTCCGCAACGCCAACATTTCACCGTAACCCTTTGATCCTTCAAAATAAAGTTAATGCTTTACATTTGAATTATTAAATAAACCATTGGTTTTAAAATAAAACATGGTTTTAAAGCCAAACAAACCATTGGTTTTAAAATAAAACATGGTTTTAAAGCCAAACAAAGCTTGAATTAGTGTTCATAAGTCATTGTCCTGAAAACAGAAAACCATAACTCCATGCTTGACCCTGTGGTAAATTTTTCATATAGTGGGTTCAAGTGGTAAAAAGTGGGGGAAAAGCCTTCTTCCGCGCCTTTAAAAGGGGGAGTCGTGTTTCGCGGCGTAGCGCAACTCAGTCTCGACAGCAAAGGCCGACTCACAGTGCCTTCGCGGTACCGCGAAGCGCTGCTCGTGCGTTGTGCCGGGCGACTGGTGATCACCGCCGACTTCGACAAGTGCCTGCTGCTGTATCCGCTGCCCGACTGGGAGCCGATCCAGCAGAAGCTGATGGGGCTTTCGAGCTTAAACCCGCGCATCCGCGATTTGCAGCGGCAACTGATCGGTTATGCCGAAGACATTGCGATGGATGCAGCAGGCCGCGTGCTGGTATCGCCCGCGTTGCGCGAGTTCGCCGCGCTCGAAAAAAACGCAATGCTGGTCGGGCAGGGCAACAAATTCGAGCTGTGGGACAAGCAGAAATGGGAACAGGCTCTGGAGCGCAGCTCAGGATTCGGTGACGGCGATTTACCGCCCGAACTGGAGGGCTTCTCGTTGTGAGCGTGGGCTCACACTCTCCGGTCCTGTTGGAGGCGGCAGTAGACAGTTTGCAGGTGCGGCCGGACGGTATTTACGTCGACTGCACGTTTGGCCGTGGCGGTCACAGCCGGGAGATTCTGGCGCGGCTGGGAAAGCGCGGACGTCTGATTGCGCTGGATCGCGATCCGGCGGCAATCGCGGCGCATGGAGGGATCGATGACGAGCGACTGCAGCTTGCGCACGAAAGGTTCAGCTGCCTGCGCGAGGTGTTGCGCGCGCGCGGTATCACCCAGGTCAACGGCATTCTGCTCGACCTTGGCGTGTCTTCGCCGCAGCTCGACGACGCGCAACGCGGCTTCAGCTTCCGCTTCGATGCGCCGCTCGACATGCGCATGGACCCGAGCCGCGGCGCGACTGCCGCGCAGTGGCTGGCGGAAGCGGACGAACGCGAATTAAGGGAGGTCATCCGCAACTATGGCGAAGAACGGTTTGCTAAGCAGATTGCAGGATCGATTGTTGCGGCTCGAGCGCGGGGCCCTGTCGCTACCACACGCGAGCTTGCCGGGATCGTGGCCAAGGTCGTCCGTAAGGGCGCGGCAAGGCAGGATCCGGCGACGCGTACCTTTCAGGCTCTACGGATTCATGTCAATCAGGAGCTTGAAGAGTTGACCCGGGTACTACCGCAATGCGTTGAAGCGTTGGCGCCGGCGGGACGGCTGGTGGCGATCAGTTTTCATTCGCTCGAAGACCGCATCGTGAAGCGCTTTCTGCGCGAACACTCGCAGCCGCCGCAACTGCCCAAACGTCTGCCGTTGCGCGCCGCCGAGCTGCCGCTGCCACTGCTCAAGTTAATCGGCCGCGCCCGGCGCCCCAGCGCGGATGAAGTCGCGGCCAATCCGCGCGCGCGCAGCGCAGTCATGCGCGTCGCAGAACGCCGGGGAGCCATTTGATGGCGCGATTGAACCTGGTTCTGCTCGGCATTATTGTTGTTTGCGCGCTCCTGGTCGTGACGTCGCAGCACAAGGCGCGCAAGCTTTATATCGAACTGCAAAAAGAACAGGAACGCGCCAGGCAGATCGAAGTCGAGTGGGGTCAGCTGCAACTCGAGCAAAGCACCTGGGCGATGCACGCGCGCGTCGAGAAAATTGCCAGCGGCCAACTCATGATGCACGTGCCGCCGCCGTCCCGCGTGCAGGTGGTTCCGCCGGGGCCTGCGCAATGAATGCCGCCACGCACGCAATGCCGCTCCCGCTGCCGGTCTGGCGCTCGCGCGCGGTCCTGTTTCTGCTGTTGGGCGCGTTTGGCGTGCTGCTCGGGCGCGCGGTCTGGCTGCAGGGGCTCAACTACGGTTTCCTGCAGCAGAAAGGCGAATCGCGTTACAGCCGGGTGATCGAGATCCCCGCCACGCGCGGCGTGATCACCGACCGCAACCGAGAGCTGCTTGCAATTTCGACGCCGGTCGAGGCGGTGTGGGCAAGTCCCGCCGGTATCGAAATTTCGTCACTACAGCTCAAGCGCCTCGCCCAGCTGCTCGAACTCGATGTCGCCGAAATCGAAAGACGGCTGGCCGACACCCGGCGCGAATTCGTGTATCTGAAGCGCACGCTGCCGCCTGAGCAGGCGGCGAAAGTGGTCGAGCTCAACATCCCCGGGGTGTTCCTGCAGCGCGAATACCGCCGCTACTATCCCGGCCGCGAATATACCGCGCATCTGATCGGTTTTACCGACGTCGATGACAAAGGCCAGGAGGCGCTCGAGCTCGCGTTCGACGCGCAGCTCGCCGGCAAGCCGGGCAGCCGCCGCGTGATCAAGGACCGTCTCGGCCACATCGTGGAAGACGTCGAGAGCATCCGCACGCCGCAGCAGGGGCGCGATCTGGCGCTGTCGATCGACGCCAGGATCCAGTACCTCGCGTATCGCGAACTGAAGAATGCGGTTGCCGCGAATCAGGCCAAGGCCGGCGGCATCGTGGTGCTCGATGTCAGGACCGGCGAAGTGCTGGCGATGGTGAACCTGCCATCGTATAACCCGAATAACCGCGGCAAGCTCGATCCGGCGCGCACCCGCAACCGCGCCGTTACCGATGTATTCGAGCCCGGCTCGACCCTCAAGCCGTTCACCGTGGCGGTGGCGATCGAAACCGGCATGGTCACGCCGGACACGGTGATTCAAACCGCGCCGGGACAGCTCGCCATCGGCAAGGCGACGATTCATGATGCGCACCCCCTGGGCGCGCTCACGGTGGCGCAGGTGATCCAGAAATCGTCCAACATCGGAGCGGCCAAAATGGCGCTGGCGTTGCCACCGGAAATGCTGTGGAACATGTTCCAGAAGGTGGGCTTCGGCGCGCCGCCGCAATCGGGCTTTCCGGGCGAGGTCTCGGGCAGGCTGCGCCCGCACGCAAGCTGGCGGCCGATCGAGCAGGCGACGATGGCCTATGGACACGGCATCTCGCTCAGCCTGCTGCAGCTCGCGCGCGCTTACCTGGTGTTTGCAAGCGAAGGTGAAATTAAATCCGTGACGCTGGTGAAGCGCGACACACCGGTTGAAAGCACGCGCGTAATCACATCCGGGACCGCGCTCAAGGTGCGCCGGATGCTCGAAATGGCGGTGCGGCCCGGGGGGACCGCGCCGCTCGCGCAGGTACCGGGTTATCGCGTCGCCGGCAAGACCGGTACTGCGAACAAGCTCGAGGGCGCGGGCTACGCAGCCAACAAGTACGTAGCGTCGTTCATCGGCTTCGCGCCGGCTTCCGAGCCACAACTGATCGTCGCGGTGATGATCGATGAGCCCAGCACCGGCCGGTATTACGGCGGCACCGTCGCCGCACCCGTGTTCAGCAACGTCATGGCGGGCGCACTGCGGCAGCTCGGCATAAAACCGGACGCCCCGCTCGATAACGTAGTGCTGCCGCCGCCGAATGCGCCGGAAGTACGCGAGGAGGTATGAGCAACGCAGGCGCCAGCGCTGTGATCGCGGTACCGGAGGCGGCCCCATGATGCGCTTGTCACAGGCAGCGCAGGCGCTGGGTGTGCCGTTCGCGGGCCGCGACGTGGAATTCAACGCAGTCAGCACCGACAGCCGGGCGGTCAGGCACGGTGATCTGTTCGTTGCTCTCAGGGGTGAGCGGTTTGACGGCCATGGGTTTGTCGCGCAGGCCGCCGCTGCCGGCGCATCGGCGGCCATGGTCGAGCAGGGACGGGAGCCGGGAGCCGGGAGCCGGGATTCGGCCGTACAACTGCCGCTGATTGTAGTGGCGGACACGCTGCTGGCGCTGGGCAAGCTCGCGCAGCACTGGCGCCGCCAGTTTGACATACCGCTGGTTGCGTTGACCGGCAGCAACGGCAAGACACCCGTTAAGGAAATGCTCGCGGCGATTCTGCGCGAAGCGGTCAACACCGGGTCCGGGGTCGCGAATCCCGAATCCCTGGTGTTAGCCACCCGCGGCAACCTCAACAACCATATCGGCGTGCCGCTGATGCTGCTCGAGTTGCGGCGCGAGCATCGCTATGCGGTGATCGAAATGGGAATGAACCACGCTGGTGAAATCAGCTACATCACGCGGCTCGCCGAGCCCGACGTGGCGCTGATCACCAACGCCGGACTCGCGCACATCGAATTTCTCGGCTCGACCGAAGCGATTGCGCGCGCCAAAGGCGAGATCTTCGAAGGGCTGAAAGCCGGCGGAGTTGCGGTGATCAACGCGGACGAGCGCTACGCGCCGCTGTGGCGCGAACTCGCCGCCGGCAGGAGGCAACTCGAGTTCGGGATCGAGGCCGGGGCCGCGGTGAGCGCGAGCTACCGCCTGCGGGGACTCGATAGCGAAATCATACTCAAGACGCCGCGCGGCGAGACGAGCGCGGTGGTGCCGGCGCCGGGGGTGCACAACGTCAGGAATGCGCTCGCCGCAAGCGCCGCGGCGAGCGCGTTGCAGGTGCCGTTGGCGGCGGTGGCCGCGGGCCTCGCGCGCTTCCCCGGCGTCAAGGGCAGGCTGCAGCGGAAGACCTGCCTGCACGGCGCGACGCTGATCGACGACAGCTACAACGCGAATCCGGATTCGGCGCGCGCCGCGATTGCGGTGCTGGCGCAGATGCCCGGCACCCGGCTGCTGGTCCTGGGAGACATGGGCGAGCTCGGCCCGCAAGCGGCTGCCTTGCACGCCGAAGTCGGCGCGTTCGCGCGCGCTTCGGGCATCGATCGATTGTTGACGCTGGGCGAATTCTCCGCACAGGCGGCGCAGGCGTTCGGCGCAGGCGCGCGCCACTTCCCGCGCATCGAGGAGCTGCTCGCGGAAATCGAGAACGCGCTCGCGCCGGGCGTGACGGTGCTGGTCAAAGGCTCGCGCTTCATGCAGATGGAACGAGTCGTAAGAAGTTTCGAAGTAAAGAGTGAAGAGTGCCCTTCACGCGCAACCGGAGGTTGCGAATGCTCCTAGAGCTCGCGCAATGGCTCGCGAAAGACATCCGCGCGTTCAACGTGTTCAGCTACATCACGCTGCGTGCGGTGCTCGCGTGCCTGACCGCGCTGCTCATCACTTTCGCGGTCGGGCCGATGATGATCCGCAGACTGACCTCGTACAAGATCGGCCAGGCGGTGCGCGACGACGGCCCGCAATCGCACCTGCCCAAAGCCGGCACGCCGACCATGGGCGGCGCGCTGATCCTGGTCGCGGTCGTGGTGACGACGCTGTTGTGGGCCGATCTCAAGAACCGCTCCGTGTGGGTGGTGCTGGCGGTAACGCTCAGTTTCGGTGCGGTGGGCTGGATCGACGATTACCGCAAGGTCGTGCGCCGCGATCCGAAAGGCCTGTCGGCAAGAGCCAAGTTCGCCTGGCAGTCGCTGATCGGCATCGTCGCCGCGTTTATCATCGCTTTCAGCACCAACCTGCCGGCGCAAACCGAATTCATCGTGCCGTTCTTCAAGAATATCGCCTACCCGCTCGGCGCCATCGGGTTCATCGTCATGACCTACTTCGTGATCGTCGGCACCAGCAACGCGGTGAATCTGACCGACGGCCTCGATGGCCTCGCGATCATGCCGACCGTTATGATCAGCGCCGCGCTCGGCGTGTTCGCGTACGTCGCGGGGCACGCGGTGTTCGCCAGGTATCTGGGCTTTCCGTACATACCCGGCGCCGGCGAGCTCACCGTGTTCTGCGGTGCGCTCGCCGGCGCCGGACTCGCGTTCTTATGGTTCAACGCGTATCCGGCGGAAGTGTTCATGGGGGACGTCGGTGCGCTCGCGCTCGGCGCCGCCCTCGGCACCATCGCGGTGATCGTGCGGCAGGAAATCGTGCTGTTCGTGATGGGTGGCGTGTTCGTCGTCGAGACGCTGTCGGTGATGCTGCAGGTGGCGTCGTTCAAGCTGACCGGCAAGCGCATCTTTCGAATGGCGCCGCTGCATCACCACTACGAATTGAAAGGCTGGAAAGAAAACCAGGTCGTGGTCCGCTTCTGGATCATCACCATGATGCTGGTGCTGGTTGGTTTGTCGACATTGAAATTACGATGAGCTTGCACCTCCCGGTAAATGGCGATGCTGGAATTGGAAGGAAGAAAGGTTCTCGTGCTCGGACTCGGTGACACCGGATTGTCGATGGCGCGCTGGCTCCAACGGCACGGCGCGAGCGTGTCGGTCGCCGACACGCGCGCCGATCCGCCTCGCGCGGGCGAACTGCACCGCGAAATCCCGGAGGCCGCGCTCGCGTGCGGCGAATTCGACGACGCCAACCTGCGTCAAGCCGATCTGATCGCGATCAGCCCCGGCGTCGATCGCCGCACCCCGTCGGTGGCGGCCGCGATCGAGCGCGGGGTGCCGGTCGTTGGCGACATCGAACTTTTTGCGCACGGGCTCGCACGGCTCCTCACGCTTCACGCCCTACGCCTCACGCCGAGAATACTTGGCATTACGGGCACGAACGGCAAGACCACGGTGACGCGCATGGCGGGCGATATCTGCGCCGCAGCAGGCCTCGACACCAGGGTTGCCGGCAACATCGGGACGCCGGCGCTGGACGTGCTGACCGCCATCGAGAACGGCGGCGCTGTCCCCGGTGCGTTCGTGCTCGAACTGTCGAGTTTCCAGCTCGAAAGCACCGCAAGCCTCGATGCCGATGCGGCGACGATGCTCAATCTCTCCCCGGACCATCTCGACCGTTACGACGGCATCGACGCCTACGCGGCGGCGAAAGCGGCAGACCCGACAGTGCAAGTGTTGGCAGGCGCGCTGGCGCCGACTCTGGAGCCGGACGGTTCCCCGTGGGGATTGAACGATCTCGACT
>JACPTJ010000262.1 GCA_016192835.1 Betaproteobacteria bacterium | reverse complement strand
TCGGAACTTGTTGCGAACGTGTAGCCGTCTGCCGGCGCCTGCTTGAGCGCCTGCAATCCGATAATGCCATTCGCGCCTGCGCGGTTGTCGACGATTACGTTCTGTCCGAGCCGCTTCGTGAGAGACTGTGCCACGATTCTGCCAATCAGGTCATTGCCTCCGCCGGGAGGAAACGGCACGATCATCCGAATGGGCTTCTGCGGCCAGGACTGTGCGAGGACCGCATGAGCGGCGAAGAAAACCAGACCCAGGGCGACAAGAATTGCCTTTTTCACTTGATCTCCTCCTCTTGATTATCAATTAGCTCGTCACGAAACAACGCAGGCATACCGGCATTATCCGCTACCTGGCGGAGCAAATCAGGAGCCTTTGCGTGCGCTCATGACTTCATTTCTGCGAACACCTCCGCCGCCATATCGTGCGCGTCGAGGGACGCGGGGATGCCGCAGTAAATGGCAACCTGCAGCAACACTTCGCGGATCTCCTCCTTGCTGCAGCCATTGGTGATTGCGCCGCGCAGATGGATGCGTAATTCGTGCGGGCGGTTGGCCGCGCACATCATGGCGAGTACCAGCAGGCTGCGCATTTTGCGCGGCAGCGCTTCGCGGCCCCAGATTTCGCCGTACGCATACTGGTTGATGAGCTTCTGCAGCGGGGCGCCGAACTCGCCGGCGGAAGACATGCGCCGCTCTATAACATCTGCGCCGAAAATCTCCTTGCGAATGTTCATCCCGGTTTGAAGCATTTCCTGATCACTCATCGTCGTTTTCTCCTCGATTTGGCAAAAGTCAAAAATCTGAAGTTACAACACACATCATCAATGAAACGGCGTGGCGCGCGATGGGTATCGTTCCTCAACCCATCCTACGGTCGTGAGGAATGTCGGTGCAGCGTAGGATGGGTGGAGGCGCGCAGCAACGATACCCATCAATCCAGAACCCGCCGGATCGCGGCTATGATACCGGCGCGATCCGGCAGAGCTGCTCTTTCCAAGGTTGGGCTATAGGGGACGGGCACAGATGCCGCGCAGACGCGCTGGACGGGTGCTTTGAGGGCGCGGAACGTCGCCGCGTCCTCGACGACAAGCGCAGCGATTTCGGCGGCCGCGGAGCAGGTGGGTGGTGCCTCGTCGACGATGACCAGCCGGCCGGTCTTGCGAACCGAGGCGCGGATTGTCCCGACATCCAGCGGGACCAGCGTGCGCGGATCGATAACCTCGACCTCGATGCCCTGGCCGGCCAGCTCGCCGGCCACCGCCAGTGCTTCCTGCACATAGTAGGCCAGTCCGACGACCGTCACGTCGGCTCCGGTCCGCCTTACCAGGGCGACGCCCAGCGGCACTACGTGATCGCCGTCGGGCACCGGGCCGATAACCGTGTTCAAGCGGCTGCACTCGAATGAGACGACGGGGTTGTTGTCCCGGATCGCACTCTTGAGCAGGCCTTTTGCATCGGCCGGGGTGGCCGGCAGAATGATTTTCAGCCCGGCCACGTGCATCCACATGGAATAAGGGCTTTGCGAGTGCTGGGCGGCGCTACTCGTTCCGCCGCCCGTCGCGCAACGATAGGTGACCGGGAAGTCGGCCTGTCCACCGAACATGTAGCGGATCTTGCTGGCCTGGTTGACGATCTGATCCATCGCAACAAAGGAGAAAGTGACCACGCGCCAGTTGACGATCGGCCGAAAGCCGCATGCGGCCGCGCCGAGCCCCATGCCAGTCAGAACCGACTCGGAGATCGGGGAGAAGCGCACTCGAGCCGGCCCGAACTCCTTGATTGGATTGCCGGTGAAATCGGTGCCAAGTGTGATCACTCGTTCATCCCGCCGCATCTCTTCCGCAACCGCTTCATCGAGAGCCTGAACGAAGCTGATCTCAC
This sequence comes from Betaproteobacteria bacterium, assembly GCA_016192835.1. Lineage (GTDB taxonomy): Bacteria > Pseudomonadota > Gammaproteobacteria > Burkholderiales > SG8-41 > PALSA-1004. Next base: position 9,260 of record JACPTJ010000262.1, on the reverse strand, counting down.
GCATATCGAATCTCCCGTTTTCCCGGCGCGCGAGGGGTTCTCAAGCTGACGCCGCGAACATGTCGGCCAGGATGTCTCTGGGATCTGGAAAAGGGCTCGCGTCGGCGAACGCAACAGCCTCCTGCAGATCGGTGTGAACCTGCCTTTGCAGATTCCCCAGATCGGATTCGGAGATCAGGCGCTGCGCAATCAGGCCAGCCGCCAGACGGGCGATCGGGTCGCGTTCCTTCCATTTGGCAATCTCGGCAGCCGGCCGGGTTTCGGGCGGCGGCGCGTTGCGCACCGAATGAGAGTACCAGCGGTAGGTCTTGCACTCGAGCAGAAATGGACCTTCGCCACGGCGCGCCTGATCGACCGCCGCGCGCGCGGCCTCGCAGACGGCCAGCACGTCGTTACCATCGATCGAGAGACCAGGCATGCCATAACTGTTGGCGTGTACCGCCACGTCGGTAACCTGGTGCTGCACCCCGATCGCATTGTTGGCGGCGTACTGATTGTTTTCGCAGACAAAAACGATCGGCAGTTTCCACACCGAGCTGATGTTGAGCGACTCGTGGAATTCGCCCTCGGCAACCGCACCGTCGCCGAAGAAGCAGACCGCGACGTTGCCTTTGCCCTCGAGCTGGGCGGCCAGCGCGGCACCGGTTGCCATCGGCAGTCCGCCGCCGACGATGCCGTTTGCACCGAGCATGCCCACTGCGAAGTCGGCGATGTGCATCGACCCGCCTTTGCCTTTGCAGTAGCCATCGACGCGCCCGAACAACTCGGCCATCATGCGCTTGATGTCCGCTCCCTTGGCGATACAGTGACCGTGCCCGCGGTGCGTGCTGGTCACTCGATCAGCGTCGGTCAGATTGGCGCAGACTCCCACGGCAATGGCTTCCTGGCCCACGCAGGGGTGCACTACGCCGTATATTTTGCCCTCCGTTCGCAGCCTGATCGCCAATTCGTCGAACTCGCGGATCAGGATCATTGTCCGGAGCATGCTGATCAGGCCAGGTGGGTTCGAATTCATCGCTCTGCCCCTGTTTGGATTGCTCGAATAATATCAGCGACTGCCGCGCGGTGCTGAGGTTGCGAGCGCGGTTGATGGTCGCATTGGTTCCAGACCACCCGGGGACGGGCACGTATGTCAGTTTCGCAATTCGCCTGCTTCAGGTATCCCTACCGCGATGCACAATGATTCCCGCGGTGCATGGCGCGGTCCCGCGAGCTGCGGATCGCCGGCGCGTCAATTTGCTCCGCGCTCTCAGACTGTTTCGGTCAGTGCGACAGGACTTTGGAAAGGAATTCGCGGGCGCGGTTTGTTTGCGGAGAGGTAAAGAAGCGGTCCGTTTCGGCATCCTCGAGAATACGGCCGTGGTCCATGAAAAGAATGCGGTTTGCGACGCGCCGCGCGAAGCGTGCAGGAGCTATCAACTGTTTCATCGTGTTCCTCATTTTGCGTTACGAAACATGGATTGGTTTGTTTGCGCGTATGGTCAGGCGCCGATGCCGAAGCGTTCTATCCGGGTGAGCGCCTCGTCGAGCTCTGCATCGGAGCAGGCCAGAGAAATCCGCAGAAAAGTTTTACCTCCGTCGCCAAAGGCCGATCCCGGCAGCACGGCAATGCCGCCTTCGTCAAGCCAGCGCTTGGCGACGACTCTTTCATCGGCGGCCACCTTGGGAAACAGGTAGAACGTTGCACGCGATGCCGCGCAAGTGATGCCTTGCACGTTATTCAGGCGCGGCGCGGCAACGGCAATCCGCTTGCGAAACGTCTCGCGAATCGCCGGGATGATTTCGTCGGCGAGATTGAACGCTTCGATCGCCGCGGCCTGAACAAACGGCGGAACGCAGTAAATCGAATGCCCGATGAACCTGACGATGGCCTTGGCAAGGCCCGGCGGCGGAATCAGCATCCCGATGCGCCATCCCGTCATGCCGAAGGTCTTCGAAAGACTGTCGGCGATAAAGGTTCGCGCGCGTGCTCCTGGCAGCGATTGCAGACGCGGGATCGCCTCTGCATAATTCATCTCGGCGTAGACCTGGTCGAAGATGATCCACAGATCGTGGCGCTCGGCCACGGCCAGGATCGCCTGCAGCTCCGCTTGCGTAGCCACGTGCGTCGAGGGATTGGCCGGCGAATTAACGATGATCGCCCTGGTGCGCGGCGTGATCGCGGATTCAAGGCGCACAGCATCATAGCCATTGAGGCAGGGCACGGCGACGGGAGCGCCGCCACACAGGCTGACGCATGGCCCATAACTCACCCAGCCCGGATCGGGAACGAGTACTTCGTCGCCCTCCGACACGGTCGCCATCAACGCTGCCAGCACCGCGAATTTTCCACCGGGCGTGATGAGAACATCCGCAGGATCGATGGCGATACCCGAAAGTCTTGCTTCGCGTCCGGCGATGGCTTCACGCAGCGGCAGCAGCCCTGCCGGCGCCGAATAAAGCGTATCGCCGCGGCGCAGCGATCGCTCTGCCGCCGCGATGATGCGCGGATCAGTCGGAATGTTGGGATCGCCGCTCGAAAGACCGAGTATGCGTTTGCCGGCGGCGCGCGCATTCCGTACGCGTTCGGACATTTCGACAGTAGCTGAAGGTTGCAACGTCGCCACCCGCGCGGCGAGAGAACGTACTGCAGTCATGCGGCTGCCTTTGAACGAGTCTTGACTGAATCGGTGGAAGGGACGCGAAAACCCGGCGGCGAGAAAGGGAACGGTGGTGCCATTGTACCCCGATACCGCAAGTTTGGTATGAGCCTGAAGCGCTGAGAAGTTTAGGTCGATCATCGGAGGATGGTATACTTCATTGATGCGGTTCTTTGTTGCCAGGCCCCGGGTCTCTCGCGCCTTCATGCTTACTCCGTTGATCCCCTCTACGAGCACGCTCGGGCGCTCGTCGGGTCACCAAGGCACACGTGTGTAACGCGCTCCAGAGCGTTTCTCAACGCTGGCCGATTTCGCCACCGAGGCGTCTTTGCAAAGCGCTATTGATCCTATAAGCCTTGAAGTCCTTTGGTCGAGGTTGATTGCGGTGGCCGACGAGGCTGCGACAACACTCGTACGGACCTCGTTTTCCCCGATCGTGCGCGAGTCGAACGACTACTCTTGCGTGTTGTTTGACGCGGCAGGCAATGCGATCGCCGAGAATACCATCGGCATACCTTCCTTTAACCTGACGGTTTGCCGCACGCTCGGGCATTTTCTCAAGTGGCGGCCGTTCGAATCCTGGCAGCCGGGCGATGTTGCAATCACGAACGACCCATGGATTGCATCCGGGCACTTGCCCGATGTGACGGTCATAGCCCCGGTATTTATTGGAAATCGCCGCGTCGCCTGGTCGGGCAGCGTCGCGCACATGGTAGACATCGGAGGCGCTGGCTGGTCCGCGGACTCGCGGCAGGTCTACGAGGAAGGTTTGCGAATTCCGCCTATGCTGCTGTTCCGCGCCGGGCAGCCGAACGAAGACCTGCTGGAGATGATCAGGGCCAACGTTCGGATGCCCGACGAAGTCGTCGGCGATATGATGGCGATGGTCGCCGCGGGACAAATTGCGGAAACACGACTGTTCGAGATCCTGTCTGAAGCCGGTCTCGAAGATCTTTCCGCGGTATCGCGGGAGATACGGAATCGCGCCGAGCGGTCGATGTGCAACGCGATTGCCGCAATTCCCGACGGCGTCTACCGCAGTGCGCTCGATATGGATGGCAGCCGCGAAGAACCCATCCATCTCGAGGTGGCGGTCACCGTGGCGGGCGAAGAGTTGGCTGTAGACTACGCGGGAACGTCACCACAGATAGGTTCCGCCCTCAACACCGTGTTTGCGTACACGGAGGCGTATACCTGCTACCCACTCAAGTGCGTACTTGATCCGTCGACGCCCCGCAACGAAGGTTCATACCGGACGATCCGCGTGCAGGCGCCTGAAGGGTCCATCCTCAACCCGCGCTTTCCCGCCGCGGTGAACGCCCGCCAGCTCGTCGGTCACGTTCTCGCCGGGATGTTGTTCGACGCGCTGAGCGGCGCGATTCCGGAGCGCATCATCGGCGAGTCGGGAAGCGCGCCGACGTTGCGCGCCGTTATATCGGGGCTCACCGAGGATGGCCGCGCGTTCAACTCGATACTCTTCGTGAATGGCGGAATGGGCGCGCGGCCGAGCGCTGACGGGTTGCCCACGGCGTGTTTTCCATCCACCGTCAAGGCCGGCGCAATGGAAGCGATCGAGGCCATCGCGCCGGCCAGAATCTGGCGCAAGGAATTTTCCACGGATTCCGGCGGTCCGGGCCGCTTTCGCGGCGGTCTGGGGCAGGAAGTTGAAGTGGAACTGCTGTCCGCTAACTCGGCGATGCTGTCCCTGTTCGTCGAACGCACCGCGCATCCTGCCCGCGGCGTGCTGGGCGGCAAAGAAGGGGCGGTGGCGCGCGTGGAGCTCAATGAATCGAGTGAAGGGTTTCCTCTCAAGGGGCGCAGCCGGATTTCGTCCGGCGATCGCATCCGCATCTGGTATCCGGGAGGCGGCGGGTATGGGAATCCGCGCGAGCGGGATCGCGCTGCCGTGCGTGCCGACGTGGAAGCGCAAGTTGTATCCGGGCGGATTGCTTCCGAAGTGTACGGACTCAAATGAAAAAACTGGCGGGTGTCGATGTCGGCGGCACATTTACCGACTTCGCTTTCTGGGACGAAGAGCGCAAGACGGTTTCCGTGCACAAGGTCCTGACGACGCCGCGCGACGCGACTGAAGGCATCATCGCGGGCTTTGCCGGTTTACCCGGACACCCGGACGCGATCGTGCATGGGACTACGCTTGTCACCAATGCGCTGATCGAGCGGCGGGGTTCAGCGGTGGGTTTGCTCACAACCGCGGGATTTCGCGATACGCTCGAAATGGGCCGCGAACTGCGCTATGACCCTTTTGACCTGATGCTCAAAGCGCCTGAACCGCTTGTTCCGCGCAAATTGCGTTTGACCGTGAAGGAGCGCATCGGCGCGGACGGCGAGGTTGTTTTGCCGTTAGATGAGGACGGCGTGCGGGCTGCGGCACGTGAGTTTCGGCAAGTCAAAGTGGGCAGCATCGCGGTCGCTTTCTTCAATTCGTACTGCAATCCCGCGCACGAATTGCGCGCGGCAGAGATTCTCCGGCAGGAGCTTCCTGACGCGTTCATCTGCTCGTCGGCGGAGATCGCGCCGGAGCTGCGCGAGTATGACCGATTCTCAACCGCCGCCGCCAACGCGTATGTCATGCCGCTCGCATCGCGCTATCTGAAGAGTCTGCTCGATGCGGCGAAGATGCCTGTCCTCGTGATGCTTTCGGACGGCGGGATTGCCACGGCGCAGGCCGCGATGCTGAGCCCCATCAGTCTCGTGGAGTCGGGACCGGCCGCGGGCGCAATGATGGCTGCGCATCTGGCGAAACAAGCGGGCTGGGATCGCGTGATCGCATTCGACATGGGCGGCACGACAGCGAAACTTTCCCTGGTTCACGGCGGGTCCCCCAACCGCAGCCACGAAATCGAAGTTGCGCGCGTGCATCGATTCAAGAAAGGCAGCGGTCTGCCGCTGCGGGTACCGGTCGTGCAACTCATCGAAATCGGTGCGGGCGGCGGGAGTATCGCCTGGGTCGACAGTCTGGGCCTGTTGAAAGTCGGACCCCGGAGTTCGGGTGCCATGCCCGGTCCGGCTTGCTACGGTCGTGGCGGAACCGAGGCGACGGTGACCGATGCGGATCTGGTTCTCGGTTACATAGGCGCACAAAGTTTTCTCGGTGGGCGCATGCCGCTCGATCGCGGCGCAGCCGAGGCGGCACTGGATCGTCTCGCAAAACAATTGCGTTTGTCGCCAGCGGCAACCGCCGCAGGGATTGTCTCGATCGTCGAGAACAACATGGCGACTGCTGCGCGCATTCATGTTGCCGAAGAGGGTCAGGATCCGCGCCGCTATCGATTGCTTGCCTTTGGCGGCGCAGGCCCGGTGCATGCCTATGGCCTCGCGCGAATACTCGGGATAAGCGAGGTCATATTTCCGCGTGGCGCCGGAGTCGCTTCCGCGATTGGGATGCTGGTGGCACCGCGCAGCGCCGAATTCACGCGTAGCTACGTGCAGCGGCTCGCCACGATCAACTGGGAGACGGCGCACCGCATCCTTGCCGAGCTTGAATCGCGCGGGCAGGAGCTGCTTCTGGAAGCGGGTGCCGAAGCGCATGCTATCCGGGTCGAATTGGCAGCGGACATGCGCTACGTCGGCCAGGGTTATGAAATAACCGTACCGCTCACGCAGCCCATACTCATGGGAAAGAATGTGGATGCAGTGCGCCAGGCGTTCGACGCACAGTACCAAATACGCTTCGGCCGATCGCTCAATATGCCCGTCGAGGTTGTTTCGTGGCGGGTGCGGGTATTAGCGGCGCCCGTGGCGGACGAAGTGCGGCTCGAGCATTCTGCCACGAGCCGCGAAGCCGGCGCGATCGGCGAGCGTGATGTGTATTTCGCCGAAGCTGGCGGGTTTCACACGACCCCGGTATTATCACGGAATCGTCTCGCACCTGGAACTCAAATCAAGGGTCCCGCGATTATTGAAGAGTCGGAATCAACTGTCGTGGTTGGGCCCGGCGCTCAAGTGACCGTTGATGAAACCGGCAATCTGGTCATGCGCCTGGAGGGCAAACAGATTCCAGGTTGATATCCATGGATTGCCGAGCGCAAGCACCGAAATCAAGATCAACAAAGTTACCAGACGCTGCAGACAGTCACATAACGACGGAGAAGGAGGAGGCCAATGACTAAAATGATCCGGAACGTCCCGTTATTGCTCGGCATGGGCGCGTTACTTTGCCTCGCGCCGGGAAATGGCGCTCTGGCGCAATCGTATCCGGCGAAGCCGATCCGCATCGTGGTAGCGTTTGCGCCAGGCGGCCCCTCCGACTTTGCGGCACGCGTGATCAGCCAGCGGCTGCCCAAACTTCTTGGTCAGCAGGTCGTCGTCGACAACCGCGCAGGCGCGGGTGGGTTAGTTGGCGCCGAGCACGTGGCCAAATCGCAGCCCGACGGGTATACGCTGCTGATTGCAAACGTTGGCATGCTAAGCGTCGCCCGCTATCTGTACAGCAAGCTCCCGTACGACCCGGCCAGGGATTTCGCGCCGATCACCAACCTGATCGGGGGGCCGTCATGGCTGATCGTTCACCCGTCAGTTCCGGTGCACAGCGCGAAGGAGCTGATCGCATTGGCCAAGGCGCGGCCCGGCCAACTTACTTACGGTTCGGCTGGCGTAGGGCAGGTGTCGCACCTCAACGGCGAGCTGTTCAAGATCAGGGCAGGCGTCGACATCGGGCACGTCCCTTACAAGGGCACCGGCCAGATAACGCCGGATCTTATCGGCGGACAGATCTCGATGAGCTTTTCGACTGATATCCAGAGCCTGCTGCTCGGCAAAGCCGGCAAGCTGCGCATGTTGGCGGTGACGAGCCTCAAGCGTTCGCCGGCGGCGCCGGAAGTGCCGACGGTGGATGAGTCGGGGCTGAAAGGCTTCGAAGTCCTCAACTGGAACGGCATCGTGGCCCCGGCCGGAACGCCTCGCGAGATCATTGCCCGGCTGAACCGGGATTTTGTCACGGTGATACAGCTTCCCGAGGTCAAGCAGCTTGTCGGCGCACAGGGCAACATCGTCATCGGCGATACCTCCGAGGAGTTCGGCGCCTACATTCGAGCCGAGTCGGACAAGTGGTCAAAGGTCATCAAGCAGCTCGGGATCAAGCTGGATTGAAGGCAGGGACCCGCAATGAACGCGCCTGAGCGGCCCTCGATCATCGCTGCGCGCATGGCGCGCATCAAGCAGTCGGCGAGCAACGCTGCCGGCGCGCGTGCGCGCGAGCTGCAGGCCGCAGGCCGCGATATCATCTCGCTCGCGAACGGGGAACCGGATTTTCCGACGCCTGCCAATGTCAAGGCGGCGGTGATCGAGGCGATGCGCCGCGAAGAAACCAAGTACACCGACGTCGACGGCACGCCGGCACTGAAGCAGGCAGTCTGCGCCAAGTTCAAGCGCGAAAACGGCCTCGACTACCAACCCGCGCAGATCACAGTCGGCACCGGCGGCAAGCAGGTGATCTACAACGCGCTCATGTGTACGATCGAGCCTGGAGACGAGGTCATCATCGCGGCTCCTCACTGGGTTTCCTATACCGACATGGTCGTGCTCGGCGAAGGCAAGCCAGTGCTGGTGCCGTGCAGCCCCGAGCGCGGCTTCAAGCTGCATCCCCAGGATCTCGACCGGGCGATCACGCCGCGCACCAAATGGCTGATCCTCAACTCACCGAACAATCCGAGCGGGTCGACATACTCCCACGCGGAGCTCAAGCAGCTCACCGATGTGTTGCTGCGGCATCCGCACGTCTGGGTGCTTACCGACGACATGTACGAGCACTTGCTGTACGACGGCAACCGGTTCGCCACGGTCGCGCAAGTCGAGCCGGAACTGTACGGGCGCACGCTGACGGTCAACGGTGTATCGAAGACGTATGCGATGACGGGCTGGCGCATCGGTTACGCGGGTGGAGCGAAGCCGCTCATCGATACGATCCGCAAGTTGCAATCGCAGAGCACCTCGAACCCGAGTTCGATCAGCCAGGCTGCGGCAGTGGAGGCGCTTACGGGTCCGCAGGACTTTATTGCAGAGCACGCCAGGATTTTCGAGCAGCGCCGCGACGTCGCAGTCGAAATGCTTAACCGGGCCCCCGGGCTTTACTGCCACAAACCGGAGGGCGCGTTCTACGTATTTCCCTCCTGCGCCGGTTTGATCGGGCGGAAAACGCCTGAAGGCAAAGTGATTGGTTCAGATCTGGATTTCACTTTGTATCTGCTCGACTCCTTCGGCGTCGCGGTAGTGCAGGGGGATGCTTACAACATGTCGCCCTATTTCCGCATTTCGTATGCGACCTCGATGGAACAGCTGAAGGAGGCCTTGAGCCGCATTCAGCGCGCGTGCGCGCAATTGTCATGACAATCTTCGCGCGATCCTGCCGCCGGTTCGCGGCCGGCGAGCGCGCTTTAGAGGATTCATCGTGTCAGGCGGCTATTCGCTAGGGGTCGATATCGGCGGCACGTTTACCGATATCGTGCTGCTCAATCATTCTGCCGGTACGCAAATCAACAGCAAGGTCCTCACGACCCACACCGATCCGTCACGCGGAGTGCTGGATGGCGTGAAGGCGCTGCTCGCGGCACACGGGATCAAGACCGGCGACATCAGGCGCGTGGTGCACGCGACAACGCTGTT
>JACPTJ010000120.1 GCA_016192835.1 Betaproteobacteria bacterium | reverse complement strand
GGCGAGCGGGTCATTGCGGACCTGCGCCAGGCGGCATTCGGCCACGTGCTCACGCTCTCGCCGGCATTCTTCGATTCGGCCCGCACCGGCGAAATCATCTCGCACCTCACCAACGACACCGAGCAGTTGCGGCAGGTGATCGGCTTCGGCTTTTCGATGTTCCTGCGGAACGGTCTGATGATGGTGGGGGCGCTGGCGATGCTGTTCGCCACCAGTCCCAAGCTCGCTGCGTTCATCGTGCTCGGCGTGCCGGCGACGCTGGTGCCGATACTGGTCATGGGCCGGCGCGTGCGGCGCCTCGCGCGCGTCAATCAGGACCGCGTGGCGGACGTGTCGGCGCACATCGACGAGTCGCTGCACGAAATCCGCATCGTCCAGGCTTACCGGCATGAAGAGCGTACGCGCGATCGCTTTACCGACGCGACCGAAGCGGCTTACGCGGCGGGGGTGGACCGCATTCGTGTCAAAGCGTGGCTGATTTCGCTGGTGATGCTGATCGGTTTCTGCGCGGTTGGCGTGATCCTGTGGATCGGCGGTCACGATGTTTTTGCCGGGCGCCTCACTGCCGGCGAGCTTTCGGCTTTCGTGTTTTACGCCGCCATCGTTGCCGCGAGCGCGGGAGTGGTGTCGGAAGTGTGGGGCGAAATCCAGCGCGCCGCAGGCGCGACCGAACGCCTGATGGAGCTGCTCGATACGCAGCCCGCGCTGACCGTTGCGGTGCCGCCGATCCGGCTGCCGTCGCGCGTGACGGGCGCGATACGCTTCGACGAAGTCGTTTTTGCCTACCCGACCCGTCCGGACACGACCGCGCTCGGACCGGTATCGTTCACCATCAACCCCGGCGAACGCGTTGCGCTGGTCGGCCCTTCGGGCGCGGGCAAGTCCACCGTCTTCGCGCTGATCCTGCGGTTCTACGATCCGCGCTCGGGGCGGATCCTGGTGGACGGGGCCGACATCAGGCATTGCGATCCGTACGATCTGCGCCGCGCGATCGCGTTGGTGCCGCAGGACCCGGTGATCTTCGCGGCAAGCATCACGGAGAACGTGCGTTTCGGGCGCCCCGACGCGACGCCCGAAGCGGTGCGCGAGGCGTGCGCCGCGGCACATGCGCTGGAATTCATCGAGCGCCTGCCGCAGGGTTTCGACACCGATCTCGGCGAGCGCGGAGTCAAGCTTTCCGGCGGCCAGCGCCAGCGCATTTCAATCGCGCGCGCGCTGCTTGCCGACCGGCCGATCCTGCTGCTCGACGAGGCGACGAGCTCGCTCGACGCCGAGAGCGAACGCCAGGTCGCGGCGGCGCTGGAGCGGCTCGCGCACGGCCGCACCACGCTCGTGATCGCGCACCGGCTGGCGACCGTGCGCCACGCCGACCGCATCATCGTCATGGATCGCGGCCGCATTCATGCGGTGGGAACGCACGAGGACCTGCTGCGCGCAGACGGGCTTTACGCGCATCTGGCAAGCTTGCAGTTTCTTGCCGCGTGAGTCAGATACGGGGAATGCCGGAGTCGATAATGACTTTCCGGAACTTCGCGACATCGCGCTTCACCACCGCGGAAAATTCCTGCGGGCTGTTGCCGACGATCACCAGACCGAGCTGCTGGAAGCGCTCCTTGACTTCCGGCGCCTGAAGCGCGTACACGACCGCCTTGTTCATCGCGTTCACGATGCGGGCCGGAGTCTTGGCGGGGGCGAACAGACCGTTCCAGAACCGGCTTTCGAAACCCTGCACGCCCTGTTCGTCGAAAGTCGGCACGTCCGGCAAAACCGGCGAACGCTTCAGGCTGGTGATGCCGTAGTCCTTGAGCCTGCCGGACTGAAGGTGGTTGCGTGTCGCCAATGGCGTCAGAATCGATAAGTCCGTTTCCCCGGACACCAGGGAAAGCTCCGAAGGCGCGCTGCCTTTGTAGCGCACATTGGTCATCTTCAGATTCAGTCTTGCCCACAGGGCGTCACCGGCGAGCTCTCCGGTTGCGCCCGCAATCGCAACGTTGAGTTTGCCCGGCTGATTCTTCGCGAACGCGACGAGATCCTGGACCGAGCGCCCCGGCAAGCGCGGATTCGCGGCCACGACCAGGCCGGTCGTCGAGAACTGGCTGATGGGCGCAAAATCCCGCAGGATGTCGTAGGGAAGTTGCGCGTAGAGCGTCGCATTGACCGCGTGCGTGCCGCTGTTGCCCACGGCGAAGGTCAGGCCGTCGGGCGTGGCTTTGGACGCAATCTCTGACGCCACCACGCCGTTGTTGCTGGGGCGGTTGTCCACGATCAGCGTCTGGCCCAGCATTTCGCTCATTTTCGGCACCAACAGGCGTATCTGGACATCGGATGGCCCCCCCGGCGGGGACGCTACCAGCACGCGCACGGGCCGCTTGCCCAGGCCCTGGGCGAGGAGATGACCCGGAACGAGCGCTATCAGGACCACCGCCGCAAACATCCGCAACATTGTGTTCATGTTTTTCCTCCGAGTGAAGCTACACCATCGTAGTTGCGCTTATCATAGCACCGGGAATCATGCAGACACCGACTTCCACACCGCGCGACATCGAATCTCCTTACGCATGGGCGCGGCTCTGTGCATCGCTGCTGCTGATGACGATTGGCGGCTCCGGCATGTACACAATCAGCGTCGTGCTGCCGCGCATACAGGCCGAGTTCGGGGTCACCCGCGGGGATGCATCGTTGCCCTACACACTCTCGATGATAGGTTTCGGTTTCGGCGGCATATTGATGGGCCGCCTGTCGGACCGCTTCGGTGTGATGGTCCCGGTATTCCTCGGCACGGTGTTCCTCAGCGCGGGCTTTATTGCCGCCGGTTCGGCCGGCAGCCTGTGGCAGTTCAGCCTTGCGCAGGGCGTCTTGATGGGATTACTGGGATGCTCAGCCACCTTCGCGCCGCTGGCGGCTGACACGTCGCACTGGTTCACGCGCCGCCGCGGCATCGCCGTGGCGATCTGCATGAGCGGCAACTACCTTGCGGGCGCCGTGTGGGCGCCCATAGTCCAACACTTTGTCGATAGCTCAGGCTGGCGCCAGACTTACGTCGGCATGGGGGTATTCTGTCTGTTCGCGATGCTGCCGCTCACGCTGGTGTTGCGCCGGCGCCCGCCCGCAGCGCCGCCGCTCCCGGCGGCGGCAGCGTCCAGCGCGGCGCTATCTGTCGAACCGGCGTCGGGGTCGGACCTGTCGCGCCCGCTCGGGCTTTCACCTGCGGTGCTGCAAGGCCTGCTCTGCGTGGCGGGCGTGTCGTGTTGCGTGGCGATGTCGATGCCGCAGGTTCACATCGTCGCCTACTGCGGCGATCTGGGTTTCGGTGCGGCGCGCGGGGCCCAGATGCTAGCGGTGATGATGGGTGCGGGCGTCGTCAGCCGCCTCGTATCGGGCTGGATTTCGGATCACATTGGCGGTCTGCGCACTCTGATGTTGGGCTCGATATTGCAGGGCATCGCATTGCTGATGTTC
>JACPTJ010000119.1 GCA_016192835.1 Betaproteobacteria bacterium | reverse complement strand
TTGCCTCAGTCACAAATTGAGGAGTCGATTGCCATGATCGCGGAGCTGGAGTCGCTGCCTCGCGTGCGTAAGCTGATGACTGTACTTCAACCAAGGGCGCGGAATGCGGGGCGATAAAGTACTCCCTGCTGCGGTCAGTCTTATGTGCGAACTGACTGACTGAATCCTGATTGAGGCGCATCCATGTCCGTCAAGCAAACGCAGCGCAATTACATGTTGAAATCCACATTACCACGGAGGCAGGCCACCTCAAGTTAAGCCATTCTGTCTAGCCCTCCGTGATGCCGCCGTGGGTCGGGGCGTTCATGGGCGGTTATTTCTGATTTGCAGAATCGATGAGGATGTTGTGACTAAAGCCAAAACAAAGACCACGCGCGACCGGCTGCGCGTTGCGGTAGATATCGGAGGTACGTTTACCGACGGCCTCGCCGTCATCACGCCCGGCGGGCGTATTTGGGTCAGCAAGACGCTGACCACGCCGCACGATCCGGGCGAGGCGGTTACTACCGTGATGGCCGACTTGCTCAAGCAGGTCGCTGCCGCGCGCGGTGCGGTGAAACCCAACGTAACGGAAGTCGTGCACGGCACGACACTGGTTACCAACACGCTGATCGAACGCAAGGGCGCGCGCACAGGTTTGATCGTAACCAAGGGCACCAGGGACGTGCTCACCATCGCGCGCGAGTTGCGCTACGACTTGTACGACCTCAATCTCGAGATCCCGCAGCCGCTGGTCGCCGAGGACAAGCGCCTCGAGGCCGACGAGCGGCTCGACGTGCAAGGCAACGTCGTCAAGCCGCTCGACGCGGCCGGCATCGAGCAACTGCTCGACGGCCTGGCCGGGCTCGGCGTCGAAGCGGTCGCGGTGTGTCTGTTGCATGCCTACGTGAGCGATGTGCACGAAAAGCAGATCGCAGCCGCGGTGAAGAAGCGTTTTCCCGGACTCGCCGTTTCCATCTCATCGGGCATCGCGCGCGAAATCCGCGAATACGAGCGCATGTCGACCACCACCACCAACGCGTACGTGCAGCCGCTGGTCGCCGAATACCTGAACCGGCTCGACGCCCGCGTGCACGAGCGCGCGTCCGGCGCACCGCTGCGCATCATGGTTTCGAGCGGCGGCTTCACGTCCGGCAAGGCGGCTGCCGAGACGCCGATCCTGCTGCTTGAGTCGGGACCCGCGGGCGGCGTGCTGTCGGCGCTCAACACCGCGCGCAACAACGGCATAGACGAGATTCTCGCTTTCGACATGGGCGGCACCACCGCCAAGGCGTGCGTCGCGGTTGGCGGCGAACCGCTGGTCGCGCACAGTTTCGAATGCGCGCGTGTATCCCGTTTCAAGCGCGGCTCGGGGTTACCGATCCTGATTCCGAGCATTGACCTGATTGAAATCGGCGCCGGCGGCGGCTCGATCGCGCACATCAACGATCTCGGGCTCCTGAACGTCGGGCCGGAGTCGTCCGGCGCGGTGCCGGGACCGGCGTGTTACGGGCTCGGCGGCACCGGTGCCACGGTCACCGATGCCGACCTCACGCTCGGCTATCTCAATCCCGACAACTTCCTTGGCGGCGCGATGAAGCTGCGGCGCGACCTTGCGGAGGCCGCGTTGCAAAAGCTCGCAACCAAACTGAAGTTGAGCGTAGCGAATGTCGCATGGGGAATTTGCAATATCGTCAACGAGAACATGGCGGCGGCGGCGCGCATCCATATCGCCGAGAAAGGCCACGATCCACGCAGTTTCGCGATGGTCGCGACCGGTGGTGCCGGCCCGGTGCACGCGGTCGAGGTCGCGCGCAAGCTGCAGATCCCGCGGGTGCTGGCGACGATCGCCGCGGGTGCCGGTTCGTGTCTGGGGCTGCTGGCAGCGCCTGCGCGCGTTGATCGTTCGTGGTCGAACCCGACGCTCGTAGCTGATATTGACTGGGGCAAAGTCGCGCGGGTCTATGCCGAGCTCCGCGCCGACGCCGAGGACGAGCTCAAATCGGCGGGCGCCGGCAATGTTGCACTCAAATGGTGGATCGGCGCCGAAATGCGCTATGCAGGGCAGGGCCACAACGTGACGGTCACGCTGCCGTGGCGCAAGATAGGTGCCGTGTTCGCGCCCGCGCTGCTCAAGGAGTTCGAGCGGCGTTACCGCCAGCTTTACGGCCACCTGGTGCCGAACGCGGCGCCACAGGTGGTGACGTGGCGCCTCACCGGCCGTTCGATGGTGAAGAGTCATCAATTCACGTGGGGTGATGCGCGCGTGAGCCGCATACCGGTCATGCGCGGCAAGCGCGAGATTTACCTGCCGCTCAAGCGCAAGTTCCAGACAGTGCTGGTTTACGACCGCTACTCGCTCAAGCCCGGCACACGGCTCGCGGGTCCGGTGGTGCTCGAAGAGCGCGAATCGACGCTGGTCGTGCCGGTCGCTGCGGACGTAAGAATTCTTCCCGATTACACGGTGTCGGTGACGATCAAGGAGTTCGAATGAAAAAGACCAGGTTCGATCCCATCAGCCTTGAAATCCAGTGGAAGCGTCTGGTAAGCATGGTCGACGAGGCGTCGGCTGCATTCGTGCGCACCTCGTTTTCGCTGCTGGTGCGCGAAGCCAATGACTTCGCAGTCGTGCTTACCGATGCGCAGGGACATTCGATCGCGCAGTCGGTGCTGTCGATTCCGTCGTTCATCGGCACGCTGCCGGCGACGGTCAAGCACTTCCTCGCCAAATTCCCGCCGAAGACGCTCAAGCCCGGCGATGTCGTGATCACCAACGATCCGTGGATGGGTACCGGCCACATTCACGACGTCAACGTCGCGATGCCGATTTTCCACCACGGCAAGATCATCGCGTTCGCTGCGGTGGTGAGCCACATGCCCGACATCGGTGGCCGTATCCGTAACGCCGGCATCCGCGACATCTACGAGGAGGGCCTGCAGATTCCGCGGCTGAAGCTGATCAACGCCGGCAAGCCGGACCAGAACCTGCTCGACATGATCGGCCAGAACGTGCGCGTGCCGGAGCAGACGCTGGGCGACATCTGGGCGCAAATCGCGGCGTGCAAGATGCTCGAGGAGCGCCTGCGGCCTTTGCTGCGCGACACCGACCTCGCCGCGCTCGGCACCGAGATCCGCCGCCGCTCGGAAGGGGCGATGCGCAAAGCGATTCGCGATGTGCCCGACGGGGTCTACCACGCCCAGACCCGGCATGACGGCTTCGAAGAGCCCATTCTCATCAACTGCACGGTGAAAGTGAAAGGCGACGAACTCGCCATCGACTACACGGGCTCGAGCCCGCAAGTGCCGCGTGCGGTGAACGTGGTGCCGATCTACACATTCGCGTATTCGGCATTCGCGGTGAAAGCGCTGCTGTGCCCCGACGTGCCGAACAACGAAGGCAGCTTCATGCCGATCTCGACCTCGGCGCCGCTCGGCTCGATCTTCAACCCGTGCTATCCGGCGGCGAGCGGCGGGCGTGGCATGATAGGACACATGATGGTACCCGCGATCATGATGGCGCTCGCCGAAGTGCTGCCCGGCCGCGCGATTGCCGAGGGCTCGTCGAATTCGTCGATCACCGTCACCGGCGAGCACCGCGGCCGGCCGTATGCGGCGATCAATTTCATGAACGCGGGGCAGGGCGCGACCGCGCACCGTGACGGCTACACCATGCTGTCGTTTCCGTCGAATCTCTCCAATACGCCGATTGAGATATTCGAACAAATGGCGCCGCTGCGCGTAATCGAGCGCAGTATCCGGCGCGGCAGCGGTGGCGCCGGCCGGCACCGCGGCGGCGACGGGCTGCATTTCGAGATCGAAGTCGTCGCCGACACTCCGATGATGGCGTCGATGATCATGACGCGCTACCGCTCTGCGCCCCGGGGAATCTTCGGCGGCCAGCCCGGCAAGGTCGGCGCGCTATTGCTCAACGGCAAGCCGATTAACCCCGCCGATCACTGGGTGCTCAAGCAGGGCGACCGGGTGGTGATGGAAACAGCAGGTGGCGGCGGCTGTGGCAAGGCGTGAGAGCGTATGGCCAAACGAACTTCCGGACATTACGGGCCATTCAGATGATTATCCAATTTGCGGACGGTACGCGTTGACTTGACAATACCGTGTACCCAGCGAAAAATCCCTGCTCTCAAATTGGAGGACATCCATGCCCCAGCATCACATCCACGCCCCAGGGTTGCCGGATCGCGCCGCCATTCATGATGTCCTTGTGCGTTACTTTCAGGGCATCGACGCAGGCAGGCTTTGCAGCCGCATAACCGCCTTGGCGATTGCGACCGTAGCCTGTGGCCCCGGCAGTGCAGTGGGCCAATCTTATCCCAGCAAGCCGATTCGTTTGCTCGTGGCATATCCGCCCGGTGGCTCGACGGACATCAACGCACGGGTGCTCGCACCGAAGCTCGGCGACAGCCTCGGGCAGCAGGTGGTCGTCGACAATCGCCCCGGCGCGAGCGGTATGATTGCGACCACCATCCTCGCGAAATCAGCACCCGACGGGCACACGCTCATGATGGTCGATACGGCCCACAGTGCGAATCCGGCACTGTACCGCACGATGCCTTACGACACGCTGAAGGATTTCAGTGCGATCAGTCTGGTCACACGGATTCCCATGGTGCTCGTCGTGCATCCGTCGCTGCCGGCGAACTCGGTCAAGGATCTCGTCGCGTTGGCAAAATCCAGGCCGGGGAACCTCAACTATGCATCCGCGGGTACCGGCAGCCCGATGTTCCTGGTGGCCGAGCTTTTCAAATCCGCCACGGACATCAACGTCGTGCACATCGCCTACAAAGGCGGCGGGCCGGCGCTCGCCGAACTGATGGGAGGCCAGATCCCGATGCTGTTCATTTCGGTCACTGCGGGCATGCCGCAAGTGCAGGCGGGGCGGGTACGGGCACTGGGCGTAACCAGCTTGCAGCGAAGTTCCGCGCACCCGAAACTGCCTACCATTGCGGAAAGCGGTGTGCCGGGGTTCGAGTTCTATCTCTGGCAGGCCGCGATAGCCCCCGCCGGGGTGCCGCGCGCGATCATCACCCAGATCAACAACGATATCGTTGCAGCGCTCGGCAAGGCGGACGTAAGGGAGCGCCTCACTGGCCTTGGCAACGAACTCATCGGCAACACGCCTGCGCAGGCGACCGACTTCATCCGGTCCGAGGTGGAACTCTGGCGCAAGACCATCAAGCCCGAGTTGCGGATAGAATGATAGCGGCCATGCGTCCCATATCATGGCGGCCTTTTGGCGCGCGAAAATCAAGTCCATGAGTGCAGAAACTGCGCGCGAATCTTTGATTCTCGGGAGTTACCTCGAACGCACGCCGCGCTCTGGCCGGCGCCACGATGAGGCGCGGGGGCTGCTGCCAAGCGGCATCGTCCACGACGCGAGGCGCACCTGGCCCTATGGGCTCTACGTCGATCGCGCCATGGGTTCGCGCAAGTGGGACATCGATGGCAACGAGTACGTCGATTACCATGGCGGACACGGCGCACTGCTGTTGGGCCATCAGCATCCCGCCGTCGTGGCGGCAGTCCAGGCGCAGCTGCGCAAGGGCATGCACTTTGCCGCGGGGCACGAGCTGCAGATCGAATGGGCGCGTCTGATCCAGGAACTGATCCCCTCCGCCGAGCGCGTGCGCTTCACGTCCTCGGGGACCGAAGCGACGCTCCTCGCGATGCGCCTCGCCCGCGCGTCGACCGGGAAGGGCAAGATCGTGCGCTTCCAGACCCACTTCCACGGCTGGCACGACCATGCGGCGTTCGGCGTCAAAGAGCACCTCGACGGCACGCCGACCGTCGGCGTGCTTGCCGACGTCGCTGCCAACATCATCCTGGTCAAGCCGAACGACGCCGCGGGCGTGGCGCGCGTTCTCGGTGAGCGCCGCGACGTGGCCGCTGTGATAATCGAGCCGGTTGGGAGCAGTTCCGGCGCGATACCCACGCCGCCTGCGTTCCTGCAGGAGTTGCGCGAGATTACCTCCCGGCACGGCGTGCTGCTGATCTTCGACGAAGTGGTCACCGGTTTCCGCGTCTCGCCCGGAGGCGCACAGGCGCTCTACGGCATCATGCCCGATCTGACCACGCTGGCGAAGATCGTGGCCGGCGGCATGCCCGGCGGGGCCGTCGCCGGCCGCAAGGATATTCTCGACTGGCTCGATCACGAAGCGTCGGCCGCGGGCGGGCGCGAACGCATCGCGCACGAGGGGACGCACAACGCCCACCCGGTGTCCGCGGCCGCAGGCATTGCGACGCTCAAGCTGATCCGGGATACGGACGCGTGCGCGCGCGCAAGTGCGTCGGCCGGGCAGCTGCGGGCCGGCATGAATACGGTGCTGGAGGAGGAAGGCGTGCCCTGGGCCGTATACGGCGTGCACTCGTTCTTCAACTTTTTTACCAATCCGGAAAATCACGCGATACAGCCGACCACCTTCGATGCGCAAGCCGTGCCGATCGAGTGGTTCAAGCCCGACAAGCGCGAGCGCCTGCTGGCGAAGATGCGGCTCGCCATGCTGGTGCACGGGATCGACCTGAAGAGTTGGCGCGGGGGAATAGTGTCCTCGGCACATACCCAGGCCGACATCGATTCGACGCTCGAAGCGTGGCGGCGGTCCCTGCGTGCGCTGAAGGAGGAAGGCGATCTGCCGCAGACTGCCGCAGCGACGCGGGCGCAATAATCTATCCGACGATGAGTAAATTCAGCCTCGGGATAGACATCGGCGGCACCTTTACGGACATTGTCCTGTTGCGCTCGGACGGAGAGCTGTTCAGCAGGAAAGTACTCTCGACCCCACGCGACTACAGCCTCGCGATCGAGGACGGGGTCGCGGATTTAATGCGGGGAGCCGGCGTAAGCGGTAGCCAGATCATTGAGCTCGTACACGGGACCACGGTAGCAACGAACGCTATTATCGAACGGCGTGGCGCGCCCGCGGCCCTCATTACTACCCGTGGTTTTCGGGATGTGCTCGAGCTGGGGCGTTTTCGCTCGCCACGGTTATACGACCTGAAGTTTCGTAAACCGGAACCGCTCATCGAGCGCAGACTTCGCTTTGAGGTTACAGAACGCTGTGATGCGAATGGCAACATCCTTCAGCCGCTGGACGAGATCGAGCTTGGCGCGATAGCCGACGCCATCGAACAGCAGAATATCCGGGCGATCGCAGTGTGCTTCATCAATGCACACGTCAATCCGGCGAATGAGCAGGCAGCAGTGCGCTATTTGGCCTCCCGCTTGCCACGCGTATCCGTTTCAGCGTCGACGCAGCTGGTTCCGCAGATCGGCGAGTACGAGCGCACCAGCACAACGGTCGTCAACGCCTATCTCAGGCCGGTCGTCGAGCACTACGTCACATCGCTGAGCCGCCGCATGGGCAGGCTGCGGATAACCGCACCTTTGATGATCATGCAGTCGAGCGGTGGTGTGCTTCCGGCACCGCTGGTCGCGACGATGCCTATTTTCATCATCGAGTCCGGGCCTGCGGCGGGCGCCCTCGGCGCGCAAAAACTGGGTATGCACCTTGGTCTGGGCGATCTTATCGTATTCGATATGGGGGGTACCACCGCCAAGGCGTGCATCGTGCAGGGGAACGAGCTTACGTTGGCACCCGATACCGAAGTCGGCGGCCTCGCGTCGCTCGGCGCCCGCATGGTAAAAGGCGCCGGCTTCATCGTGCAGGTGCCGACGATAGATATCGCGGAAGTCGGGGCGGGCGGCGGCAGCATCGCCGCGATAGACGCCGCGGGCGGGATGCTGGTCGGACCGCTGAGCGCGGGCGCTGAGCCGGGGCCGATATGTTACGACCGCGGCGGCACGCAACCGACCGTGACGGATGCCAACTTGCTGCTCGGATATCTGAATTCGGAGGCGCTCGTCGGCGGCGACCTCAAACTGAATTACCGGAACGCCGAGGCTGCGTTAGTGGAGCTCGGAGCCCGGCTGGGCTTGTCCGCCATCGAAACCGCGTATGGAATACACCTCATCGCAAACGCCAATATGATGCGCGCGCTGCAGGCCGTTACCTCGGAACGAGGACGCGATCCCTCGCATTTCAGCCTGCTCGCGATCGGCGGGAACGGTGGTGTCCATGCAGGTAATCTGGCGGAAAGCCTGAACGTTCAGCGTGTCATCGTGCCGCCGGTCGCCGGGTTGTTCAGCGCCCTGGGGATGCTGTTCGCTGACGTCGAGCACCAACTCATCGTGTCTTTTTTTCGTCGTGTCGACAGCATTAAGGCGCAAGACCTTAACGGCGCTGTCGATGCGATGGTACAGGAGGCCGTGCGGCTGCTCGTTTCGGAAGGGTACAAGACCGAAGATGAGCGCCAGGTAATGGTTTACGCGGATGTCAAATACGTCGGCCAGACATCGCCTTTGAGCATACAGTTTCCGGCGTTCCCGGTGACGGACGCGATGATCGGAGAGATGCACGGGACATACGGCGACCTTCACCAGCGGACCTATGGTTACCGTTCCGACCGCGAACCCTTGCAGTTTGTCTCACTAAAAGTCGTCGGACGCGGAATACCCAAGTCATCGCGCATCCCCAGGCGCGTGTCCCGCGCGCAGGAGTCCATTGCCCGGACGGGTGTTCGCGGGGCGTATTTTGGTCCTGAGCTTGGATGGCTGGAGACGCGACTCATGCCGCGCACCGCATTAAGTGCCACCCCTGTTGCCGGTCCGTTGATCGTTGAGGAATACGACACGACGACCGTCGTGCGGCCGCACTGGAGCGTTTGCGTCGACGGGTGGAACAACATGATCGTCGAGCGTGAGCGGGAAGCGTGATGGGGGAGGCCGCGAAGATCGACCCGGTAAAGCGCGAACTGATAAAAAACGCGCTGGTGAGCATTTGCGACACCATGCTCGTGATGATCGTGCGCACGGCCCGGTCCACCAACATCAAGAATACGATGGACTTCTCGGCGGCGATGTGCGACGCCGACGGTCAGCTCGTCGCTCAGGGACTGGCGGTGCCCGCGCATCTCGGCGCGATCATGCCGGCGCTGAAGGGGTGTCTCGATTATTTTGGCGACGACATCCGCGACGGCGACATCCTGACGAGCAACGATCCGTATGCAGGGTGCAGCCACCTGAACGATATCTTCATGTTCAAGCCGGTGTTCATGGACGGCGTGCGCATTGCCGTGCAATGCCTCATCCTGCATCACACGGATCTCGGCGGCCGCGTGCCGGGCGGCAACGCGGCCGATAGCAGCGAGATCTTTCAGGAAGGGTTGAGAATTCCGCCAAGCAAGATTTATGAAGGGGGGAAGCCGAACACCACTCTGTTGAGGATACTCGAGCACAACACGCGCATCCCGCAGCGCATGATGGGCGACATCCACGCGCAGGTGGCGGCACTCAACACGGCGGAGAAAGAGTTGAAGAAGCTCGCGCTGGCGACGCAGGTTACGACGCTCCAACAGTACATGGCCGAACTGATCGACTACACGGAGCGCCTGACGCGCGCCAAAATCGCCGCGCTTCCCGATGGAACGGTGGAGTTTACCGACTGGAACGATGACGATGGCGCCGGCAGCGGCCCGGTGAAATTCCATGTCAAGCTTACCAAGAAAGGCGACGAGTTCATTGCCGATTTCACGGGCACCGCTCCACAAGGTGGAGGCGCCCTGCATATGAATTATGCGTTCACCGCGTCGTGCACCTATGCGGCACTGCGCTGCGTCATCGATCCTGACATTCCGAACAACGCCGGTTTCTATAAGCCGATCACAGTGATCGCGCCGGAACGGACTTTCGTCAACGTGCAGTATCCCGCGGCGCTCGGCGCGCGCGGCCAGGGCGGTTTTCGCGTTCGCTCGTCGGTGCTGGGCGCTTTGGCTAAATTACTGCCCGACCGCGGCGCCGCATGCGCCGGCGGATCGGAGTTCGCAATCGTTTTCGCCGGCTACGAGGGCGAGCAGCGGAAGCCCTTCCTCCACCTGGAGTTTCATAACAACTCAGGCCAGGGCGGTGGTCCCGACCGCGACGGCCAGGATGGCGGGCCATACTGCATCGGCAATCTGGCCAACGTCCCGGTCGAGTTGATCGAAGCCGAGAATCCCATCCTGGTCGAAGAGTATGCGTTCATTCCGAATAGCGGCGGCCCGGGCAAGTATCGAGGCGCGCTTGGGATCGTCAGACAATATCGCGTTCTTGCAGGAGAGGCGACGGTTCAGCTGCGTTCGGACCGGCATCTGCATGGCTGTTGGGGCATATTCGGCGGCAAGCCCGGTGCGTTGGCGCGGTCGGTGCTCAATCCGGGAACCGCCGGCGAGCAGGAGCTGCCGTCGAAATTCGTGCGAACGATGCGGCGGGGAGACGTGTTCCGCGGCGAAATGGCGGCCTCGGGAGGGTACGGCGATCCCTATACCCGGGATCCGGCCGCGGTGCTCGAAGACGTGAGACAGGAAAAGCTATCCATCAAACATGCACGGGAGGAGTACGGGGTCTGCATTGACGCTGCGACAGGGACGGTCGATATGAAGGCGACGGATCAGCGCCGGGCGGGCAAACTCACCCCAGGCGTTAGTTCCTCGACACCGGATATCACGCGCGAACTCCCATAATTAACTGCCTGGCGATCATTCCTTGTCATGCAATGCGAGGTATTGAAATGACTTTTCCGCCGCGGGTCAAGCGGTTTTCCCGGCCTAATGTCTTCGAGATCGATCTCGGTGCAGTCGCCCGGTGCGTCCGGCAAATTCGCCACTGCATTGGTCCCGCCATTCATTTCTTTGCCACGCTCAAGTCGAATGCTTATGGCTACGGACTTATTCCGGCGGCGAAAGCCGTACTCGCGTCGGGCGCGGATGCCTTGTCGCTGGTAGATTTGGAAGACGCAATCGCTCTGCGGCGTGCCCGAATTGAGGCCCCCATTCTGGTTTACGCGGGATCGGTGCCGGGAAAAGACATCGTAAGGGCCGTGGAGAAATATGATCTTATCCCAACCTTGCATAGCGAAGAGTCCCTTGCTGCGTTTGCCCGTTACGCGACCCGCGAAACGGGGGTGGCGGTAAAGGTGGACATTGGTCCAGAAAGAATCGGGGTGCCCGTGGAACAAGCGGTGGCGTTCGTCAAATCCATCGCTCAACACCCGAAGCTTCGCATGCACGTAATCAATGCCCATCCCAGCGTGCCAGGAAAGGGGAGTATCGGAGATTGCCTCGACTGGCAGTATCGCCGCTTCGTCGGTATTTGCGACGAACTCGAGCACGCAGGGATTCATGTGCCTTTCAGAGTCATCGCGAGTTCCAGGATTCTCCGCATGACGGGCGCGTCAATGGTTCTGAATGCGGTGGATCCAGGCGCGGCGCTTTTCTCGCCGCTTGCGGCCGATCAACCTCAAGACAGGTATCAGCCTTTTCGCAGCCTGAAGAGCCGTCTGATTCAGGTAAAAAATGTGTCCCGGACGGAATTTCTTGACGAAGCGCCGTTCAGAATTATTCCCAACATGCGAATCGGCGTGATCCCTATCGGCTACAGCGACGGCATGAACAAGCTGCATTGTGGTGAAGTTCTGGTGCGCGGCGAGCGCGTCGCGATTCTGGGCTCTCCGGCACTTGAATACACACGGGTTGATTTAACGCGGGTCCCCAGCGCAGCCGTTGGAGATGAGGTTGTGATTATTGGTCAACAAAATGCCAGCCGTATTGATCCGGAAGAAGTCATGGCAAAGCAGTCGGCGGCGCGCGTTGCGGACCTCGCGCTTGAAGTGAGGGCGACGATTGCCAGGGTTTATGTTGAAACAAGTGGTGAGCCCACGATAGCGGTCCCGTATGGTCAAAAAAATACAAACCGCCTGAAAAGCACGAGTTTCAAGGCGTGACCGCGGAGCGTAGTTAGCTGTCCTTCCCGAAAACTCGTAAACGTTGAAATCGTTGACTTTTCGCAGCGGTGAAGCGCAATCTCACGGTGCCGGTTTTGGCGATGCTTGCTGGAGCCTTCTCCTATGCGGCCCGTGTTTCAAGCGCTGCTCGCAGTCATTTGTACCGTAGCCAGATCGCGACTGTCGCTGCAGTTGGAGGCTGTTGCCCTGCGGCATCAACCGGGCGTCTACCGACGATCGATTAAGCGCCCGAGAATTCGGCCGGGAGACAGAATCCTTTGGTCCTGGTTGTCCCGGCACTGGTCAAAATGGCGTGCCACGCTGCAATTTGTGCAACCCTTGATGGTCATCGCTTGGCAGCGAAGACGACAGAGTGTCGTGGGTTCGAATCCTGCCAGGCGCCCCAGCCACTGTTGTGTCTGGCATCGTGCCAGTGCATCGCGTGTTTGGGGCTTGAGGCATTACAATGCGGGATCATCAGGCGTTGAATTTTTCGGTGTAGGGTGCGCTTGCGCACCGATTGCCTTTATCCGATATTGCAGTAAACATCAGGGGTGAATGACTTGTCCGACCGCAGTGTTCCGAAATATCTGAACACGCTTGCGCAGTTCGCAAGCGGTGCCGATATCAACAGCCTCAGCGCCGGGGCGCGCGAGCGCGCGCGCTGGATCATCGCCGATTGCATCCCGGTGATTGCCGCCGGCATGCAGCAGCGTGAAATGAAGGCGTTCGCGGCCAGTCATCTGGCCTGTGCCGGGGCCGGCAACGCGTGGGTGATCGGAGCCGGCAGGCGTGCGAATGCGTTCGATGCCGCGCTCATCAACGGCACGGCCGGCACCTGGCTGGAGCTCGACGAGGGCAACCTGTTTGCCAAAGGGCACCCGGGTATCCAGGTCGTACCGGCTGCGGTTGCGCTGGCGCAGGAACTCGAGGTGACCGGCTGCGATTTGCTGCTCGCGGTGGCGCTGGGCTACGAGTTATCATCGCGCATCAGCCGCGCTGCCCAGATGAAGCTGAGCATTCATCCGCATGGTACTTACGGCGTGATCGGCGCGGCGATCGCAGCGGCGAAGCTCAAGCGTTTCAGCTCCGCGCAGATGATCGAGCTGATCAATTGCGCAGCGACGATGGGCATGGCGACGAGCCGTCAGACGCTGCTCGACGGCGCGACCGTGCGCAATATCTTCACGGGTCACTCGGGCTACATGGGCCTGATGGCGACGCGCCTCATCGAGTGCGGCTTCACCGGCGAAATCGACAGCCCGGCTGCCATCTACGGCAAGGTGCTCTCCGATACGTTCGATCCCGCCAGGGTCGTCGCGGGCCTCGGCAGCGAGTGGTTGATCGCCCAGAGCTACTTCAAGCTGCACCCGACCGGCCGCTACGCGCATTCCGTGATCGATGCGCTCGAAGATCTGCTCGCGCGGGTGCCCGGCGCGCGGCTTGATGCGAGCCAGATCGAGCGCATCGAGGTACGAGCGTACATGCTGGCGGCGATGCTCGCGGAGAAGCACGTGGTGAGCAGTTTCGGTGCGCGTTTTTCGGTGCCGTTCGCGCTCGCGAGCATTCTTGTCCACGGGCGCTCGGGACTGGCAAGTTTCGACGACGCCGCGGTAGCCAATCCGCAGATCCAGGCGCTCGCGCAGCGGGTCGATTTGCAGGAAGACAAAACCTTCACCGCGCGTTTTCCAGCGGAGCAGCCGGTAACCGTTCGTATCGTCCTGAAAGACGGCGCGGCGTTTGAAGGCCGATGCGGCGTCACCAAGGGCGAGCCTGCGAATCCCCATAAACCGGAAGAATTGCGGGGAAAGTTTTTTGATCTCGGCGAACCGGTATGGGGCGGGTCCATCACGCAGAACCTGTTTGAAGGCCTGATGGGCATCGAAGACATTTCCAGCTTCCGGGAATTTTCGAAGCGGTTCGAATTGTGATTAGATCGCGAAAAGGGGACTCAATGCTCAGAACGCACGGCCGGTACGACTACTCGGCCATATCAAAACGCCCGGATTACAGCTTTCCGGGAGGCAAACGGCTGGCGATACACCTGAGCCTCAACGTCGAGCACTTCGCGTTCGGCGAAGGGCTCGGCAACGACTACGGCGCGCCGCATCCGCAGCCCAATACCCGCAGCTACGCGTGGCGGGATTACGGAAACCGCGTTGGCGCCTGGCGCCTGCTCGAATTCGCAAACGATTACGAGCTGCCGTATGCGCTGCTCATCAACACCGAGCTCTACGATTACTGTTCCGAGATGGTGGCGGCCTACAGCGAGCGCGGTGACGAGATCGTCGGCCACGGCCGCACCGATGCCGAACGCCAGGCCGACATGAATTACGAGCAGGAGCGCGCATGCATATTCGAGGCCACCGCCGCGATCGAAAAGCACGAAGGCAAAAAGCCGCTCGGGTGGCTCGCGCCGTACATTTCACAGACGCACGATTCGCTCGACCTGCTCAAGGCGGCGGGCTACCGCTACATGATGGACTGGCCGCTCGACGACCAGCCGGTATGGTTTCGCACCAAGCACGGCCCGATTCTGTCGGTGCCCTATGCGCACGACCTCAACGATTCGCTCGAACTCGTCTCGCGGCGCACGCCGTCCCAACTTTACTACGAATGCCTGATCGATCAATTCGAAGAGATGCTGCGTGAATCCGAGCGCCGTCCGCTGGTGATGCCGATCGTGCTGCACAGTTTCGTCGTCGGCCAGCCCTACCGGCTGCGCCAGTTCCGCCGCGTGATCGAGCATATCCAGAAGCACCGCGACCGGGTCTGGATCACCCACCCAGGCGAGATCTGCAAATTCATCGAGTCGCTGCCCGCGGGTACCGTGCCGGGCAGTTGAGCACGCGGTCTGCCGTTTTATCCGTCGTCGTCAAGGAGGTCCGCAATGAAAGTTCCACGCTTGCTCTTCGTTCCATGCGTTATCGCGACGCTGCTGCTTTCGCCGATCGGTGCTTACGCGCAAACCTATCCAGACCGGCCGGTCCGGATGGTGGTGCCGTTTGCCGCCGGCGCCGGTTCCAACGACATCATGGCGCGGCTCACCGCGCAGAAACTTTCCGAAAGCTTCCGGCAGCAAGTCGTCGTCGACAACCGTCCCGGCGCTTCCGGCATCATCGGCTGCGATATTGTTGCCAAGGCGCAGCCCGACGGTTACACCGTGCTGATGATGAGCCTCACTCTTACGGTCAATCCGAGTATGTTCAAAAAGCTGCCGTTCGACACGGAGCGGGACCTGGTGCCGGTCACGATGGTGGCCTCGGCGCCGCTGATGCTGGTCGTGCATCCGTCGGTGCCGGCGAAATCGGTCGCGGAACTCATTGCTTACGCCAAGGCCAATCCCGCCAAGCTTAACTTCGGTTCCGGCGGTCCCGGTGCGACACCGCATCTTGCGGGCGAGATGTTCAAGATGTTCGCCGGCGTGCAGATGACCCACGTTCCGTACAAAGGCGGCGCGCCCGCGCTGGCGGATCTGGTGGGCGGACAGATCCAGCTCATGCTCGAGAACATTCCGGGGACGCTGCCGTTCGTGAAAGCCGGCAGGTTGCGCGCGCTCGCCGTGACGGATAAGAAACGCTCGCCGGCGGTCCCCGATTTGCCGACGCTCGACGAAGCGGGCCTGAAGGGCTACGAGCTGCTGGGATGGAATGGCCTGTTTTTTCCGAGGGGCACCGCGACACCGGTTGTCACGAAGTTTTACCGCGAGACCCGGCAGGCGCTGTTGCTTCCCGATATCAAGGAACGCCTTGCGCAGATGGGGGCGGCGGGTGTCGGCAATACGCCCGAGCAATTCGCGGCGTTCATCAAGGCCGAAATCAAGAAATGGGCGAAAGTCGTTGCGGCGGCAGGAATCCGGGCGGAATAAGTGGGCGATGTCACGCGGCGCCTGGCGCGCTTCATCGTCGACTCGCACTGGAGCGATGTGGCCGCACCGGTCCGGCACGAAGCCGTGCGTGCCGTGGTCAATTGGCTGGGCTGCGCGCTCGGCGGCTGCCGGGATGAAACCGTATCGATCGCACTTGCCGCGCTGCGCGAATTCGCCGGGCCCCCGCAGGCGGCGCTGCTTGGCCGGCCCGAACGGCTCGACATTCTGAACGCGGCGCTGATCAACGCCATCAGCTCCAACATCCTCGATTTCGACGATACGCATCTGCGCACGGTGATACACCCGACGGTACCGGTGGCCTCGGCGCTCACCGCATTGGCCGAGCACAAGGCCGCGGGCGGCGCGGAGTTTCTCCACGCGCTCGTCCTCGGCATCGAGACCGAATGCCGCATCGGCATCGCGCTGCCGCCGGAGCACTATGCGCGAGGCTGGCATATCACCGCGACGTGCGGCGTGTTCGGCGCTGCCGCTGCCTGCGGCAAATTACTGCGGCTCGATGAGCAACAGATGACGTGGGCGCTCGGCATCGCGGCAACGCAGGCGGCAGGGCTTACCGAGATGCTCGGCAGCATGGCCAAGTCTTACAACATCGGCCACGCCGCGCGCAGTGGCCTCGTCGCTGCGCTGCTGGCGGCCCGCAATTTCACCAGCTCCGAACAGGGGATCGAGGCACCGAGGGGTTTCGGGCGCGTGCTCTCGGAGCGCTGCGACTTCGGCGCCATCGTCGATGGGCTGGGTGCGAGTTGGGCACTCACGCAAAACGCCTACAAACCCTATCCGTGCGGAATTGTGATCCATCCGGTGATCGACGCCTGCCTGCAGTTGCGCAACCGGCATCGCATCGACCCTGCACAAATCGTGCGCGTTGTGTTGCGCGTCAATCCGCTTGCGATCCAGCTCACCGGCAATTCGGCGCCACGCACCGGCCTCGAAGGCAAGCTGAGCTTGCAGCATTCGGCGGCTGCCGCACTGCTGCTTGGCAAGGTGGGCGTCGAACAGTATGGCGACGCATGTGTCGCCGATCCGCGCGTCGCCGCGCTGCGCGGCAAGGTGACCGCCAGCGGCGATGCCGGCGTCGGCAAGGAGCAGGCGCAGGTGCGGATCGATCTTGCCGGCGGCGTGCATTACGAATTGTTCGTGCCGCATGCGCTTGGCAGCCTCGACAATCCGCTGAGCGACGCTGACCTTGACGCAAAATTCCGCGTGCTGGCGCATCAGGTGCTCGACGAAAACGGCGCCGGGCGCCTGCTTGGGCTGTGTCACGCGCTGCCGACGCTGCCCGATTCGGGCGCAATCGCGCGCGAGAGCGCACCATCATCCTACAGGGAGGCCTTATGAGCATCCGAATGCTGCGTACCGGTTTGTTGGTTCTAGCGGCTGTGGCAAGCGCGGATGCGCTGAGCCAGGCGCCCGCCTATCCGGTGAAACCGATACGTTGGGTGGTGCCTTTCGCGCCGGGGGCCAGCAACGACACCTTGTCGCGTGCCACTGCACTGGTCATGGGGCCGATGCTCGGGCAGATGTTCATCATCGACAACCGGCCCGGTGCAGGTGCGATGATCGGCGCCGAGCACGTTGCCCGCTCGGAACCCGACGGCTACACCCTCCTGACGGTGCAGACGTCCTTCGCGACGAACACCGCGGTGCGCGCGAAGATGCCCTACGACGTGTTCAAGGATTTCGCCTACATCGGCATGATGGCGAAGAGCCCGATGATCGTCGTCGTGCACCCTTCGATGCCAATCAAGTCGGTGAAGGAACTGGTGGCGCTCGCGCGCCGGCGCCCGGGCGAGCTGAACTACGGGTCTTCCGGAACGGGCGGAAGCAACCACCTGACGACCGAACTGTTCGCGAAGCTGGCCGGTATCAGGATCGTTCACGTTCCCTATAAGAGCATAGGCCCCGCCCTTACCGAGCTCATCGGCGGACAGGTGGAAATGGTGATAACCACGCTGCCTTCGGCACTGGTGCAGGTAAAGGCGGGCCGACTCAAGGCGCTTGGCATCGCGGGCGCCCAGCGTTCGAATTTCGCCCCCGAGATCCCGACCGTCACGGAAGGCGGTGTCCCCTACGTGAGCGAGCAGTTCTGGGGTCTGGCTGCGCCGGGAAAGACGCCGCCGGACATCGTCAACCGGCTCTCCGAGACCTTGCGCAAGGCACTGCAGGCGCCGAAACTTAGAGAGCAATTCGCCCGCGAGGGGGGTGAACCCGTGCCGATGACGCAGGAGGAATTTGCGAAATTCGTGTTCGCCGATGTGAACCGCTGGCGGCAGATCGTGAAAGACATAGGGCTGAAGCTGGAGTGACGGCATGACCCAAAGCAGGCATGTATTTCATCGTCACACCCAATCCGATCTTCCGGTCGCGGTGCGCGGCGACGGCATCTACCTTTTCGACAGCAATGGCAAACGTTACC
Organism: Betaproteobacteria bacterium; assembly: GCA_016192835.1. Lineage (GTDB taxonomy): Bacteria > Pseudomonadota > Gammaproteobacteria > Burkholderiales > SG8-41 > PALSA-1004. Next base: position 296 of record JACPTJ010000119.1, on the reverse strand, counting down.
TCGATGCGTCTGGCGGTGCGGCCGTGTCCTGCCTGGGCCACGGTCATCCACGTGTCACGGCGGCGATCAAGCGCCAGCTCGACCAGCTCGCATACGCGCATACCTCGTTTTTTACCACCGAGATCGCCGAGACGCTCGCCGCTACCCTCATCGATGACGCGCCTGCCGGCATCGAACGTGTGTACTTCAACTCGGGCGGCTCGGAAGGCGTCGAGGCTGCGCTCAAGATGGCGCGGCAGTATTTTCTGGAGGCCGGACAGCCCGGGCGCCGCCACATCATCGGCCGCTGGCAGAGC
>JACPTJ010000118.1 GCA_016192835.1 Betaproteobacteria bacterium | reverse complement strand
TAGTGCTGGGCGGCATGGGGCTCATGTTGAGTCCGGAGCTCAACCTGAATGCGGTGCAGGGCACGATGGGCAGCGCCGCGCCGCTGATGATCGTCAATGGCCCCTACGCGGCAAAGATCGGTTTGCACGGCGGCAATGGCTGCTTTGGCCCTGGCTTTCGTGCCAATGCCACCATCGGCCGTGCAATCCGTTTGATGCTGTTCAATCTCGGCGGTGGTGTGCCGGGCGTCGGTTCATCGACTGTGTTCTCATCGCCGTTGCGCTACACCGCTTGTCTCACCGAAAACATGGACCAGAGCCCCTGGACTAGCCTCGCGGTGTCGCGCGGCTACTCGCCCGACGATAACGTGATCACGTGCGCCATGGTGGACCCGCCCCGGTATTGCTTCGACGACCTGAGCCAGGAATCCGAGCGGCTGCTGACCGGGATCGCGGATTCTATGACGGCCATGGGGTCGTTGAACATGCACGTGCCGCGTTGCGCCATGGTGGTGGCCATGTGCCCGCAGCATGCGGCGATCTGCGCTCGTGCGGGCGTGAGCCGCGCCGACGCCCACCGCCGCTTGTGCGAGCTCGCCGGACGCACGGTGCGGGATCTCAAGCGCGGCGGTGCCTGGCGCCCCGAGCGGGCGGAAAAGATCAACGTCGATCCCGCGGATGAAGATCATATTGTGCTCACGATCAAAGACCCGGAGGACTTGCATTTGATTGTGGCAGGGGGCTGGGGCCCGTTCACCGCGGTGTGCCACGGGTGGGGTGGGGGTAGCCTGGCAGTCCACGGCCGCTACGAGGCTTGAGGCAAACGCCCCCGTCACTCTTGGTGCCCGCGGACTGCGGCATTTTTCAAATCGCATGAAATCAGGAAGGACATCGTCATGAGCGACAATCTCGGGTTCATCGATCCGACGCTGGAAATCGGCAAAGTAAAGCTGGCATTGGCTCCCCGGGCAAAAGATCTTGCCGGCAAGGTCGTGGGTTTGCTCGATAACACCAAGGAGCAGGCCGACGTGATACTCGAAACAATAGGGAAAGCCTTGCGCGAGCGCTATGGTGTCGCGCGCGTGATCATCCGCCGCAAGGAAATGTTTTCCAAGCCCGCGACGGAAGATCTGATCAATGAAATGGCCAAGGAAGTGCAGGTGGCCGTTGCCGCGCTCGGCGGATGAGGGTCCTGCACGTTGTGCAGTGTGCACGACACGATAGAGTTCGAAAAACGCGGCATTCCCGCGACGACCATCGTCACCGAGGCGTTCCGGAAGACGGCCGTGTTTCAGTTCCGCGCGAAAGGCATGGACGGACACCCGTTCATTCTGCTGCCGCACCCGGTGAGCAATCTCAGTTCCGACGCAATGCGCGAGGTCACGCTGCGCTACGTCGATGAACTGGTGCGCCAGCTTACCGGCTGATGCGGTGTCGAGCGGACGCTTCGCGATGGAGAAGCGCGTGAGCCTTTTGCGACTGCTGCTCACGTGTGCCGGTATCTTGGCGTACGTTGCAGCCGGCAGCGTGAATGGCGCGGGTGCGGGGTCGTGGCCGGATCGGCCGGTCCGGTTGCTCGTTCCCTTCGCGCCCGGCGGTGGTGTAGATACTTTCGCACGCACCATTTCACCCCGGCTCAGCGCAGCCCTCGGCCATCAGTGGGTGATCGATAATCGCCCGGGAGCCGCGGGAAATATCGCGACGGAGATCGTGGTGAAAGCAAATCCGGATGGCCACACCGTGCTGCTCGGCCAAGGCACTACGCTCACCGTCAACCCCGCGCTTTACAAACTCCCGTTCGATGTCGCCAACGACCTGCGCCCGGTCGTCATGCTCACGGCGTCGCAGTATATGATGGTGGTGCATCCGTCGCTGACGGCGAAATCGTTGCGTGAATTCATCGCTCTCGCCAAGGCGAAACCGGGTGCGCTCAACTATGGATCGACGGGTGTCGGCAGTCCGCTGCATCTCGCTGCGGAATTGTTCAAGACGAGAGCGGGCATCGAGATGGCGCACGTGCCGTACAAGGGCGGAGCACCGGCCGTTGCGGCCGTGCTGGGCGGCGAGATCCAGGCGCTGGTGGTGAGCCTTCCGTCGGCGCTTCCGCATGTCAGAACCGGCAGGTTGATTGGACTTGCCGTGACCGGGCCGGCACGCTCCGCGGTGGCGCCCGATATTCCGACTATCGCGGAATCCGGTTTCCCCGGATTCGAAGTCACGTCGTGGTACGGACTGCTCGTGCCCGCGAAGACGCCGGAGCGCATAGTCATCGCGCTGCAAGATGAAGCGCTGAAGGTGGTGCAGCTATCGGAGGTGCGGGAGCAACTGGCGCGGCAAGGCCTCGCTATCACGACCCGCAACGCTGCACAATTTGCGGCGCAAATCAGGGCTGAGACCGCGCTTTGGGCGAAACTGGTGAAGGCTGCCGGCATACGCACGGAGTGAGCGCCGGGTGCCAATCCCCATTCCCCATCACCGATTTACTTGCGGGCGCCCAATGCAGGGGCCGATCGGCTGGAAAGCCACTATCCATGCGGCTTACCGGCATTGTTGCGTGTTGAAGTTCGAATTGCGATGGGTGTTTATGGTGTTCGCAAAGCCGGGTAAACTGCAACGTGCGCGGCTACTCAACAACATAAAACCATGGCACAAGCTGCGCGACGAGATCCCAACAACCCGATCCTGAACAGCCCATATCAGCCCGTATCCACACCGTGAAGAACCAACCCGATGACGCGCTGAAGCGCCCGGCGACCGAGCTGGTCCGGCCGCGTGCCCGCTGATGCCCAAGGTCGTCGTTATCGCCGGGCCCAACGGCGCCGGCAAATCCACGACCGCGCCGCGGCTGCTGCGCGAGGCGCTCGCGGTTGAACGCATTGCCGAACGCGTGCGCCGGGGCGGACACACCGTGCCGGAAATGGACATCCGCCGCCGCTACGTAAACAGCCTCTCCAATTTCTTCAATCTTTACCGGCCGATTGCCGATTCCTGGCTGATGCTGGACAATTCACAACAGCCCGAGCCACGACCGGTTGCCTGGCGTAACGTTGGCGGGCCTGTCCACATTGTGCAGGATGGTCCATGGAAGGTTCTTCGACAACGCTATGAAAAAGACATCCTTGACCAACGCTGAGATCGCTGCGCGGCCGGCGGCGGATCACGATACGACCGACGCGCCGCCCGCTCAACAGATCGCCGCAGCGCAGCAAGCGGTACGCGCCGCGCTGCGCGAGCACAAGCTCGCTGGCAACCCTATCGCGGTTTGGCGCGAGGGCAAAGTCGTGCTGGTGCCGCCGGAACAAATCGAAGCCTGACGCGGCGCCGTTTCAGTCGTCAGGCCAGCGATGACCGCAAAAGCCAATACCCCGGAAGGCATGAGCGAGAAAACCAACCCGCTGCGCCTCGGTATTCCCAAGGGCAGCCTGCAGGAAACCACGCAGAAGCTTTTCGTGCGCGCCGGCTACGACTTGCGCATTTCCGGCCGCTCCTATTATCCCGACATCGACGACCCGGAGATCCAGTGCATCCTGATCCGGCCGCAGGAGATGGCGCGCTACGTCGGCCAGGGCATACTCGACTGCGCGATCACCGGCCTTGACTGGATTCTGGAGAACGACGCCGACGTGGCGGAACTCGCTGATCTGAAAGCACCATGGCCGAACTATGGCGTCGTGCGCTGGGTGCTGGCGGCCAAAGAGGATTCGCCGTTCCATACGGTCAAGGACCTCGAAGGCCGCCGTATCGCGACGGAGGCGGTGGGCATGACGCGGCGTTTCCTCGCGCAACACGGCGTGAATGCCAGCGTCGAGTTTTCGTGGGGCGCGACGGAAGTCAAGCCGCCCATCCTCGCGGACGCGATCGTGGACGTGTCGGAGACGGGCTCGTCGCTGCGCGCCAACAATCTCAGGATCATGCACGTGGTGCTGGAAAGCACGCCGCGCCTCATCGCGCACCGCGGCGCACTTGCGGACGCCTGGAAAAAGGCCAAGATCGACCGCCTGCTGATGCTGCTCAAAGGGGCGATCGCCGCCGCCACGCGCGTCCTGCTGTCGATGAACGTGCCCAAAGAAAAAGTGGACATCGTGCTGAAGATATTGCCGGCGCTGGCCACACCGACCGTTTCCACGCTCGCTGACCCAGGCTGGGTTGATCTGAGCACGGTGGTCGAAGAAAAGAACGTGCGGGAACTGATCCCGCGCCTTTACGCGGCGGGCGCGCGTGGGATCATCGAACTGCCGATCAACAAGATCGTCGAGTAGATGGCATGACCACGGTAGGTGTGATCGGCGCCGGGCTGATGGGCACGGCGTGCGCGCGGCGCCTCGTGCAGGCGGGTTTCGAGGTGCTTGCCTACGATGTCGACGAGGCGAAGCGCGCTGCGATCGCAAAGCTCGGCGCCCGTGCGGCGGCATCGGTCGCCGCAACAGTCGCGCAGTCCGACGCGGTCGTGCTTGCCGTTTTCAATACCGACCAGGTCGAACAGGTGATCGAGAGTGAAGGCGGCGTGCTGGATATCGTCGGCACAAGCTCGCGCTCGCCGGTCCTGATCTGTACCAGCACCTGCGATCCCGACCGCCTCGCCGCGCTCGCCGCGCGCGTCGGGCCGCGTGGCGTGCGTTTTCTCGAAGTCCCGATTTCCGGCACGAGCCGGCAGGTCGCCGCAGGCGATGGCGTGGGGCTCGTGGGCGGCGATCGCGATCTCATGGCGCAGGCGGCGCCCATGCTCGATGCGATTTGTCCCCGCCGTTATTACCTGGGCGGAGTGGGCAACGGATCCCGCGCCAAGCTGGCGGTGAACCTGATCCTGGGATTGAACCGCGCCGCGCTCGCCGAGGGCCTGGTTTTCGCCGAGCGCCTCGGCCTCGATCGCGAAGCTTTCCTGGAGGTTGCGCGCGGTTCGGCGGCCTACTCGCAGGTGATGGACATCAAAGGGCCGCTGATGGCGCGCCGCGAGTTTGGCAATCCGCAGAGCCGCGTCGATCAGAGCCTGAAGGATTTCAGCCTCATGCTCGCGCAGGCGCAGGCCAAGGGGCAGGAATTACCCTTCGCAACCGTGTACGCGCGGATGCTGGAAGATTGCGTGCAGCACGGGGAGGGCGAGTGGGACAACGCCGCCATCGCGGCAGCAATCGCCCGGCACCGGATTTCGTGAGATCGCAACGCGGCGCCATTGGTAGCGCAGGCGCCTCGCCTGCAATCGTTCATCTGGAATCAACCTTTGGAGCAGGCGAGGCGCCTGCGCTACAGGAATGAAGCACTGCACTAGATGCTCGCTTGCGGATGGAGCACGATCTTGTGCGCCTCGACGTTGCGCGCTTCGAGCAGCTGCAACGCCTCTTCGGCGCGATGCAGCGGAAAGCGGTGGCTGATATAGCGGTCGGGATCGATCTTGCCGCTCGCAATCAGCGCGAGGCACGGCGCGAAGGCCTGGAAATTTCCGCGTGAAAAATTGATGTCGATCTCGCGGTCTTTCAGAAACGCGATCGGAATGGTGGCCTTGTTCTCGGGAAAGGTCCCGACCACGGTGATCTGCCCGCCGCGCTTGATCATGCTGATCGCGTCGGTGACGGTCCGTTCCTGGAAGCCGCCGACGCACTCGATGATCTTGTCGAAACCCCGCCCGGCGGTGATTTCCAGAGCGCGTTCGCGCAGTCCGCCATGCTTCGCGTCGACCGTGGCAGCGATACCGAGTGTTTTCGCCATCGCCAGCCGATAGTCGAGGATATCGAGTATGACGATTTCCGCGCCCATCGACTGGGCGATCATTGCCGCACCGAGACCCACGGGGCCGGCGCCGATCACGGCGATTTTTTCCCCGGCCTGCGGCTTCACGCGGTGCGCGACGGCGTGGTAGCTGATGCCGAGAACCTGCACTGCGGACGCCTGATCGAAACTCACATTGTCGGGCAGCGGATACAGGTTGAAGTCGGGCACCGCCGCGTACTCGGCATACGCGCCGTCCTTGTCGAACCCCATCGTCCTCAATTGCTCGCAGAGGTTGGACCTGCCCGCCCGGCAGGGACCGCATGTGCCGCAAGCGAAATCAATGTCGCAGCAAACCCGCTGGCCAGCGAAAAAATTCCTGACGCCTTTGCCGGTCGCCACGATTTCACCGGCGAACTCGTGGCCGAGTATCCGCGGGAACGTGAGACGCGGGTGCTTGCCGTGGAAAGCGTGAAGGTCCGAGCCGCAGATCGAACACGCGTGAACCTTGACGACGACCTCGTGCGGCCCCGGCGCCGGATCGGGAACGGTTTCATAACGCAGATCACTGCCGCCGTGCAATAAGGTCGCTTTCATTTTGCCGGTTTGATCGCGTCGGGTAACTTGATGCCCTGCTCCTCGTAGAATTTCACCGCGCCCGGATGGACCGGTATGGTTGCGTAAACGATGTTCTTCGCCTCCATCCGCCCAAACGCCTTGTGCGCCGCCGAGAGCTGCTCCTTCTTGGCGAAGGTGGCCTTGACCAGCGCGTAAACCAGGCTGTCAGGCAGGTCCTTGGAAACGATGTAAAGGTTATAAGAGGCGACTGTCGGAATCGGACCGGTCTGACCCTTGTAGGAGTTTGCGGGGATATCATAGGCAAACAGGGCCTTCTGCCTGGCCAGGAATTTCTGTTGCTCCACCTTGCTCATCGGGATCAGAGTCATGTCGTGGTTCACCTCGAACTCCGACATCGCAGGATGCGGGATCGCGCCCGCGACCGCCGCGACGTCGAGTCTCCCATCGCCAAGCAGCGTATTCGCGTCATTCGGGCCGACGTTGGAAATACGCCCCGGTTTCAAGCCGAGGGTCTCGACCATGTCGCGCAGGATATTGTCGGTCCACGAGCGGCGGCGGCTCGGGTTCACGGACTTGCCGCTGATATCCGATAGCGTGGTGATTCCGGCTTTGCGCGTGGTGTAGATCTGCATCACCCATGGATCGAGTACCGCGAGCACGCGCTGGGCGCGGATCTGGCGCCCCTTGGTCCAGTCCGCGCCGTTCCAGCTTTCGAGCGAAGTGTCGCCCGCGGACAGGCCGGCGTCCGCTTTGCGGTCTTCGATCATGAGCGGATTGACCTGGATCCCGGTCGTGGCTTCGACCGAAATCGAAATCCCGACCTCGGCGCCGACCGCGGAGGCCCACGCGCTGCCGGTCGGAAAACCGAATCCGCCGGTCGGGCCCGTGACGAACGTCAGGCGCGATGGCCACTTCGCCTTGTCCGGGGCCTGTGCCAGCGCGGCGGCGGCGCAAGTCGCGCTGCCAGCAATCACCATCAGAACGGCCATTACACGAGTCAATTTCATGATCGCACCTCCTCCAGAAAAAGAGCCATATCCTGCTGCGTTAAACATCGCGTGCCCGCGCTACGCGCCGCGCGGCCCTCATCTGCCATCCCATGACGGCGGCCATGGCCGCGATGCCGGCAAGACCCACCATCCAGTTGTGATTCAGCACCGCGGCTGCGGCCGCAAACATGATAACGCGGCTGACCGGATTGAAGTTGCTGTTGGCAGCACCCGCCAGGCCATAGGCGCTGGCAACGGCCAGCACCGTCGCGCGCAGAATGTCGTACCACGACCCCGACCACAGGATAGCCGGATTGAAAATGAATGCGAAGGGAACGACGTAAGCCGCAATCGACAGGCGCGTGGCGAGCCACCCCGTCTCGTTGGGATCCGACCCGGCGATACCTGCGGCCGTGTATGCAGCGAGCGCAACGGGCGGCGTCAGCGTCGACACACAGGCGTAATACATGATGAACATATGCGCGGCGAGCATCGGCACGCCGAGTTTGACCATCACGGGCGCACCGACAGCCGCCGTCAGAATATAGGCGGGCACGGTGGGCAGCGGGAAACCGAGCAGGATCGTCACGAGCATGACAATGAGCAGGGTGAGCACGAGATAATTCTGGCCATAAGCGAGAACCAGGTCCACAAAGCGGTTGCCGAGCCCCGTAAGGCCGAACACACCGACCAGTATTCCCGCGCAGGCGCAGGCGGCGATCGCTTCGAGCGATCCGGTCGCACCTTCCCTGAGCGCGGCGCCGATCGTTTTCCAGCTCATGAAGCGGCGCCGGCGGGCGAAGTCGACGGCCAGCGCCACCAAGATGCTGACGACGGCGGCTTGCACCACTGAGCGCCCGCCGAACACGATCAATCCCACCAGCGTGGCGATCGGCGCGATCAGCAGCCATCCGTCCCGCAGCACCCTGCCCAGCGGGGGCATTTCCTCCTTCGGCGTCGGCTTGAGGCCGAGCTTGATCGCCTCGAAATCGATGACGAACCACATCGCAGCGAAATAGCAGATCGCCGGAATGAGCGCGGCGAGCATGATGTCGCGGTAGGGCGTCTGTGTTGCTTCCGCGAGCACGAACGCGACCGAGCCCATCACCGGCGGCATGATCTGGCCGCCGGTCGATGCGGCCGCCTCCACGGCGCCGGCGAACGCGGGGCTGTAGCCCACGCGTTTCATGAGCGGAATAGTGAAGGTGCCCACGGCCGCGACGTTGCTCATCGAACTGCCCGAAATGGTGCCGAACATCGCGCTTGCGAAAATTGCGACCTTGCCGGGGCCACCGCGCTGGCGGCCGGCGATGGCGGTGGCGATCTGGATGAAAAACTGTCCGACATCGGTTGCCCGCAGAAACGCGCCGAACGCAACAAACATGACGATATAGGTCGCGGCCGCGCTCATCGCGAAGCCGAAAATGCCCTCGGTGCTCACGAGCGTCGCCATCGTGCGGTCGAATTCGTAGCCGCGGTGTCCGAGAAAACCGGGCAGTGCGCCGCCCCACAATGCGTACGCGATGAATGCCAGCGCCATGACCGGAAACGACCATCCCAGCGTGCGCCGCGACATTTCGATTGTGAGCGCGACTGCGGTCAGTCCGAAAATCCAGTCGCGGGTGTTCGGCTCGAAACCGGTGCGCAAGTACATGTTTTCGTACTCGATGGCCAGGTAGACCATTGCCGCGACCGCTACGGCGCATAGAGCCACATCCAGCGGCTGCACGCGGCCGCGTCCGGCGGCGGTCGCCGGAAACATCAGAAAACCAAGCATCCAGAACAGCCCGAGGCTGAAGCCCAGGAACAGCCAGGGGTCGATCGAAATGACGGTCAGCGCAACAACATGGTAGAGCGTGGTAAGGATAGCCAGCACTGAAACCGCCGTGGCCCAGGAGCCGGTGAGCTTTCTTGCCGTTCCCGTGCCTTCTTCGAGCGGTACGCTGCCCGGCACAAGTCCCTGGCCCGTTGAGCCGGCTGCCTCAGGCATGGGCGCCTCCTGCGCCGCGCGGCTTGCTAACCCCGCCCCACGAACGGCATCTTGGTCGCCATGATCGTCATGAACTGGACGTTGACGTCGAGCGGCAGGCCTGCCATGTGAACCACGGCGTTCGCGACGTGCTGCACGTCCATCATCGCTTCAACGGCGATCTCCCCGTTCGCCTGCTTCACGCCCCTCGCCATTCTCGATGCCAGCACCGTCATCGCATTGCCGATGTCGATCTGGCTGCACGCGATGTCGTACTTGCGGCCGTCGAGCGAGATGGACTTGGTCAGTCCGGTCACCGCGTGCTTGGTCGCGGTATAAGGCGCGGAATCGGGCCGCGGAGCATGGGCCGAGATCGAGCCGTTGTTGATGATGCGTCCGCCGCGCGGGTCCTGGCTCTTCATGAGCCGGTAGGCTTCCTGCGCGCACAGGAACATGCCCGTGAGGTTCACGTCCACCACCGATTGCCACTTCTCGTAGGTGAGGTCTTCGAACAGAATCCCCGGCGCATTGGTGCCCGCGTTGTTGAATAGCACGTCGAGGCGGCCGAAGGCATCCTTGAGTTTCGCAAACAGCGCGCGCACGGCTTCGGGGTTGCTAACGTCGGTGGGAATCGCAAGCGCGCGCGCGCCCGCTCCCGATTCGGCCGCTGTTTGCGCGAGGAGCTCCGCGCGGCGCCCGGCCAGGGCAACCCAATACCCGTCTTTGAGCAGCGCGAGCGCTACGCCTTTGCCGATACCGGTCCCGGCGCCGGTGACGAGGGCGACCTTGTGAGGTGAGTTCATGGTGGATTTTCCCGATCGATACGCAAAGAGCACATGATACTACCTCAGCCGCCGGACCTCCGCGCAGCGGTCGGGGTGAGCCGGAGCCGGATTATGACCGGGTACCCGGCACTGCGCCGAGCGCTTCCGGATTGACCACGTATTCACGTCTCGGCTCGCCGTCCAGCACGCTCAGCAGATTGCGTGCGGTTGTCACGGCGGCGCGATCGAGCGACTCACGCGAGTTGCCTGCCATGTGCGGCGAGACGATGACGTTCGGCAAAGTGAACAGCGGGTTGTCGGTCAGCGCGGGCTCGCGATCGAACACGTCGATTCCCGCGCCGGCGAGCTTGCCCGCGGCGAGCGCGTCGTAAAGCGCATCCTCGTCGACCAGACCGCCGCGCGCGGTATTGATGAGGCGGGCGGAGGAGGTCATACGCGCCAGGCGTGCGGCGCCGAACATGCTTTTGGTTTCCGGCGTCTTGGGGCAGTGGATGGTGACGAAATCGGCGTGCGGCAAGGCGGCGTCGAGATCCGCGACCGGCGTGCAACCCGCCGCCCGTACCGCGCCCGCCGGCACATACGGATCGTAGACCTGCACGTTCATCTCCATGGCGAGACAGCGTTTGGCCATGCGCGTGCCGATGCGGCCGAAGCCGACGATCAGCAGGGTTTTGCCGAGCAGTTCGGTGGGAAGCTCAGTGTAGCGCTCGGTCCAGCGGCCCTGACGGACCAAGGCATCCATCGCGGCGCCACGCTTGCACAGCGTGAGCATCATGAACATTGCATACTCGGCCACGGTAGGTGAATTGTCGGTTCCGCAAGTCATCAGTGGGATGCCGCGGCGGTTTAACGCCGGTATATCCACGGCGTCGTAGCCCACGCCGATGCGGCCGACCGCGCGCAACCGGGGAGCGGCCTCGATATCGGCCGCGCGCAACGGCGTCGAGGTGAGCGCGACGCCATCTACATCGCGCAGCAGCGCCTGAAATTCGGGCGTCGGAACGCTGGGAGTAAACGCGATCGCCTCGACGTCGTCGCGGCCCTGCACGTAATCCCAGCCGGTACGCGCCATCGTTACCGGCAGCAGCAGTCTTTTCCTGGTCGTCATCGATTCACCTGAGGTCAGTGGGAGGGGTTTTCGCCGTTACGATAGCACACCACCGACAGTACCATTGCCGCCATGGACGCACGCGACTATATTGTGCAACGTATGGCAATCGCAACAGTGTGTCGAACCGGGCAAGCGTCAAAGAAGTCGCATGTTCCATAATATGCGATGCAGGAGGGCTGATGAATCTCAAGGCATGGCTGATCGCAGTGAGTCTGATCTTCCCATTCGCAACGGATGCGGCGCAGGACCCGCCTTATCCGGTCAGACCGATACGGCTGATCGTTCCCAGCCCGGCGGGCGGGGGAATGGATACGCTGGCGCGCTTCATCGGACAGAGGCTCACCGAGCAATGGCATCAGCAGGTCGTGGTGGATACGCGCCCCGGAGCCACGGGCATCATCGGTACCGATATCGTGGCCAAGGCGGCCCCGGACGGCCACACGCTGTTGCTGGCGTGGGTCTCACCGCTCGCCATCAATCCGGGCCTTTATAGCAAGCTGCCTTACGATGTCAACCGGGACCTCGCTCCGATCATGCGCGTGGCGACGACGCCGAACATACTGGTTGTAACGCCGTCGCTCAACGTCGCATCCATCAAGGATTTCATCGCGTTGGCGAAGGCGAAGCCGGGGCAATTGAGCTACGCGTCCTCCGGCATCGGCGGCTTGTCGCATCTCGCCGGAGAGTTGTTAAAGAACATGACGGGAGTCAATATCGTCCACGTTCCCTACAAGGGCACGCCTCCGGCGATCCTCGATCTGATTGCCGGCAGGATGCACGCTTTGTTCGCCGCCGCGGCGCCCGCCCTTCCTCATATCAAGACCGGCAGGTTGAAGGCCATCGCGGTAAGCACTGCCGAGCGCTTTCCCGATTTGCCGGAGATACCCGCGGTATCAGAGGCGGTCCCCGGGTTCGCCGCCGAAACCTGGTACGGACTCATGGCGCCCGCGGGCACGCCGCGGCGGATCATCCGCAAGCTCAATGCGGAGATTGCCCGTTTCCTCAAGGATCCCGGCGTGGCGCAAAAGCTCTCCGCAGAGGGCTTTATCGTGGTGGCCGACTCGCCGCAGGATTTCGCCCGATACATTCAGTCCGAGCTGACCAAGTGGCGCACGGTGATCAAGGAAATCGGCATCCGGGCTGATTGATGGCTGGCATCGGACGGGTGCGATTGATCCGGCCGATAACTTCTCAATACCAGGAGGCGCGTTATGGTAACGACTGTCGGCAGCGGCGCACACACCTTCGAGGCGATCGAGGACTGGGCAAAGCTCCCGCCGGGGTGGAGCGCTCCGATGGCCGCGATGACCGTGGATTCCCAGGATCGCGTGTACGGTTTCAACCGGGGCGAGCACCCCGTCATCGTCTTCGACAAGAACGGCAATTATCTCTATTCGTGGGGCGACGGCATGTTCGCTTTTCCCCACTCCATCCGCGCCGACTCCCACGACAACATCTGGATCGTCGACAGGGACCGATGCCAGGTTTTCAAATTCACTGCGAGGGGCGAGTTGTTGCTGACTATCGGCACCAAGGGCCAACGCTCGGACACCGGGGCCGACAATACCTCGTTCGCCAGCACCAACTACAAGCTGGTGACGCGCCCCGGCGGTCCCTTCAACATGCCCACGGGAGTCGCCGTGGCCGACTCGGGAGACATCTTCATCACCGACGGCTACGCCAACTGCCAGGTGCACAGGTTTTCCCCGGAAGGAAAGCACATGTATTCGTGGGGCGCGCCGGGCACCGGTCCCGGGCAGTTCAGGCTGCCGCACGGCATTTGGATCGACAGGAAAGGCCGCGTACTCGTGGCAGACCGTGAGAACGACCGCGTGCAGGTATTCGCCCAAAGCGGCGAGTTCATCGCCCAGTGGCCGACAAAGGTCATAGGCCCAGCGACATTCTGGGTGGATAGCAACGACAACGTGTACGTGCCCGAGCACAACGGCGGGATTTTCAGCGTGCTGACCCTCGATGGGGAACTGCTGGCGCGCTGGGGAGGCTCGGAGAGAACCCGGAAGTGCCATAGCGTGGCGGGTGACTCGGAAGGGAACGTGTACTTCGTCCAGCCCGTGGCCGGCGAGGGTAGCGTCGGCAGGCGTATCGTGAAGTACGTGCGAAAGGGCTAGTATTATGCCTTACACCATGGCCCCAGGCCGTTTCAGATACTGGTCCTTGATCGAGTCGGCCGCCCAGCAGGCCAGCGCCCCGATCGTCTCGGTCGGCGGGGCCGCGCCGTTCTGCGGAAATGCGTTGCCGCCGATCGCGAACACGTTCGGCACGTCCCACGATTGCAGATATTTGTTGAGCGCGCTGGTTGCCGGGTCCGCGCCCATCACCGCGCCGCCGACGTTGTGCGTGGTTTGATACGGCACGATGCTGTAGCGGGCGGGGGTCGAGTTGACTCCCATTTTTGACGGGCCGATGGCGCGCGCGATCTCCGCGGCTTTGTCGCGCAGGTAGGCGGACATTTTCTGCTCGTTCTCGTGCCAGTTGAAGGTCATGCGCAGGAGCGGCAGGCCGTTGGCGTCGCGGTAGGTCGGATCGAGGTCGAGGTAGTGGGTGCGGTAGCTCTGACACGTGCCGTAGTACGTGAGCGCGAACGAGCGGCGGTAATACTGCGCCGCGGCCTGCTTCCAGAGCGATCCCCAGCGCGGCGTGCCGGGCGGCATCAGTTTGCCGCGGATCGGCGTTGACCCGTTGCTTTGAGCGGCAAAATAGCCGCCGCCGATAAAGTCCAGGCGCGAGTGATCGAAGTTGTCGCCATTGAAGTCATCGATCGAGGTGCCGACCGTGCCGCCGCCGATGAAGGGATTGAACTCCTTGTCCTCGAAGAACAGGCTTACCGTGCCCCCGGTTTGATAGGAGTAATTCCTGCCGACGACACCCTGATCGCTGACCGGATCGTAGGGCTTGCCGATTCCGGAGAGCAGCATCAGGCGCGTATTGTTGAACGTATAGGAAGCCAGGATCACTAGCTCGGCAGGCTGCTCCACTTCACGCCCCTGCGCATCCACGTACGTGACGCCCACCGCGCGTTTTTTCGCCGCATCGAGATTGACTTTGATCACGTTGGCAAGCGGGCGAAGCTCGAAGTTCGGGTGCTTGAGCAGCGCGGGCAGCACCGTGTTCAACGGGCTTGCTTTGGCGCCGTTCGCGCAAGCGTGGCTCCCGCAAAAACCACCGCGCGCGCATTCACCCAGCATCAGCCGGTGGGGGTTCACGTAGGGCCGGGTCATCCCCGCCGACGGGTTCTGAAACGGCGTGTAGCCCAACGACGTGGCGGCTTTTGCGAACAGCGCGCCCGAATATGCGAGCCGGGCAGGCGGGTTTGGAAATTCACGCGAGCGCGCGCCCTCGAACGGGTTGCCGCCGGGCTGAATTTTGCCTTCGAGATTGCCCGCTTTGCCGCCGACTCCATACAGATGCTCGAACTGGTCGTAATACGGCTCGAGTTCTTCGTAGGCGATGCCCCAGTCCTGACTCGTGCAGTCTTGCGGAAGTCGGTTCCTGCCATAGCGCGCTATCGTCCGGCTTCGCACCTCGAAATCCCACGGCAAATAGCGCCGCGCGTGGCAGCCCCAGTGCACGGCGGTGCCGCCCACGATTTCGCCGGGCTTGAACGAGCCGAGTTCACGCATCGGCAGCGCGGTCTCGTTCAGCGTGTTGCGAAACGTGATCGTCTCGCGCGACAGGTTCTGGAAAATATCGCTGTGGCGGTCGTACTTGAGCTCGTCGTGCACATAGGGCATGGCGAAATCGTGCTGGGGGTCGAGCATGCGCCCGCGCTCGAGACCCACGACCCTGAGTCCCGCATTGGCCAATTCGATGCACATGATCGAGCCGGCAACGCCGGTGCCTACCACCACCACGTCGACCGGCTTGCGTTTGGATGCTGCCATCGCTGCTTCCCTGTTCCTTCTGGTCTGCGTGTTGATCCGGAAATTTCTGCGTGGCCAGCTTTTCGAGCAATGTAATCCAACCGTCGGAGCGGGGCAAGCGTTGCGCCGTGTGGGAACTTACCCTGTATTTTTCATTCGTGGTAGCATGATTATTCCGATGAAC
>JACPTJ010000117.1 GCA_016192835.1 Betaproteobacteria bacterium | reverse complement strand
TAGCTCGTGGCCATCAGATGGAAATCCGATTCGCCTTCGAGTCCGCGCTTCTGCCAGGTCCGGCCGCCATCGCTGCTCTTGATCAGGCCGAGGGGGTTAACGAGACCTGAACCCGGTAGCGGGTGGCCGCTGCTGTAAAAAAATTGCTTGGTCGAGGAGAACCCCATGTAATCGTGCTCGGGGCCTGCTGCTTTGCTCCATTTCCCGCTGCTGTAGATCGAGATTCCGTGATGACTCGGCACGAAAATCTGCTTGCCGTCGGCGCTATACGACAATCCGTGAACGTGTGTCAGGGTGACGGATGAAGCGGCACGTGCCGGTAACGCCAGGCAAACACCCAAGGATAGAACGATTAAACCGAATGCTTTGGTTTTACACGACATGTTTGACCCTTTCAAATAGTGGTCAGAAATAACGGTAATGTTTCGATGATCGATCCGGGGCGGGCTTATCCGATTTTCGCCAGGATGGGGAAAGCCTTGAGCAGCCAGTAGGAGAACGTTGAAAGTTGTCCGGTCATCACCGCAATGCCCATGACGATCATGATCGCGCCCGCGCCGATCTGGAGCGCTCGTCCCGTACGTCGCAGCGTCTTGAGACGGCGCACGAGCCCGCCAGTGAAGAACGCCGAGGCCAGGAAGGGAAGACCAAGCCCGAGCGCATATGCCGAAAGCAGGGCGATACCGGCGCCAGTATTTGAAGAGACCGCGCTCAGGGTGAGAATTGCCCCCAGCACCGGCCCGATGCACGGCGTCCAGCCGGCTCCAAACGCGAGACCGAGACCGTATGCCCCAAGCGGACGGCCGCCGGAAATGCGTGTATGAAAGCGCAGGTCTCGCTCAAGCCAGGGAAGTTTAATCAGTCCTGTCATGAATAACCCGAACAGCGCGATGATGGCGCCGCCGACGATATTCGCTTCATAGCGGTAAGCAAGAAGCAGCCGTCCCAGGGCCGTGGCGCTGGCCCCCACGGCAACGAACACCGTGGAAAATCCGAGCACGAAAAGCGCGCTCAGGCCTAGCTCCGAGAGCCTTGCGTGCGCGGTTGCCGGCCCGGCGACCCCATTTGCCGAGTGGCCCGCCACATAGGAGACATAGCCGGGCACCAGCGGCAGCACGCAGGGCGATAGGAAAGAAACAACCCCCGCTGCGAAGGCGGTCAAAGTACCGAGGCTGGATAGTTCGCTCATGGCATTGGACTTCCGGCGCCGACGCCTCAACTGACGCGGTAATTGCGCATCAGGCCCGTCTCCGCGTGCTCCAGCATATGGCAGTGGTAGGGGAAGATCCCCCCGAAATCCTTGAACGCGAGGAGCACCTTGGCGCGCTCACCGGGCATGAGGAACACCTCGTCCTTCCAGCCCTCGTCCACGTAGCCTGCGCTCACGGAATTCACCGCCTCGGCAAACGCGGGCTTGACGCTGCGCTCCAGGATCTGGAACTGCAGCCCGTGGATATGCATGGGGTGTGCCATCATGCCCATCATTCCCATCGAGGCGTCGTTGGTGAACTCCCAGATTTCAAGCGTGTTGAGCCTGACGATCTCGTCATCGGCGACCCCCTCCATCTCGAAGCTCCGGCCGTTGACACCCCATTGCATCATGCCCATCGTGATGTTGAAGACCCGCGGCCTGCGAAAATTCACCGCGTCCTCCGCGCGGTGGCGGACGATGGTCGAGAGGCGCTTCGGCAGCGCGCCGGGCGCTTTCTCCCGGCGCTCGACGCGCACCTTGAACACCGGGAAAGCGGCGCCGTTGGGCAGCTTCTGATTTCCCATCATCCCCATCATGCCCCCGCCCATCATTCCGCCGCCCATCATTCCGCCGCCCATCGCCATGTCACCTGCAAACGGGAGGCTGCGCATCGTAAGCTCGGTTCCGACGGCATGGCGGCTGAAATCCGCCCAAAGTTCGAGCCGCTCTCCCGGCGCGAGGGTCACGTAACTGCGCTGCGCCGGCGCTTCCAGCAACCCGCCGTCGGTGCCGATGACGGTGAGCGGCGAGCCATCGTCCCACGCGAGCTTGAAGATGCGAGCGTTCGAGCCGTTGAGCAGGCGAAAACGATAAGGCCGTGTCGCCACGGACAGGGTCGCGTCTGGACGCCCGTTGACCAGAATGCGGTCGCCGAGAAAGCCCATCATGCGGGTCATCATGTCCATCATCCCGCTCCCCATCATGTCGCCGCCCATCATCCCGCCGCCCATCATCCCGCCGCCCATCATGCCCCCACCCATCATTCCGCGCCCGGCTTGGCCATCCGATAGGAATACGAGCCGGTTCTCCTTGTCAAAGCTGCGGTCCTGCAAGATCAAAGGCAGGTCGTATTCACCCGCTGGCAGTTGCGCGGCCTGTTCTTCCTCGTCGCTCACGATAAAAAGTCCGGCCAGCCCAAAGTAAACCTGGCGGCCGGTGCGGCCGTGCGGGTGCGGGTGAAACCAGTACGTGCCCGCCCGGTCCTTGATTTCGAACTCGTAGACGTAGCGCTTTCCAGGAGCGGCGGTGTGGCGCGGATGCCCGTCCATGTCGTCCGGCACGTGCAGGCCGTGCCAGTGAATGTTGCTCGCCTCGGCGAGCGCGTTCTCGAAATGGATGCGCACCCGCTGGCCCTTGCGCACGCGAATGATGGGGCCGAGGTAGCTGTCGGACGGGCGCAAGGCATCCTGCCGGCCTTTCATCACTTCTCCGACATACCGGAAGACTGCCGTGGGCTCGCCTTTCCAGATGGGAACGACATCCGGTTTCGCGGTGATCCGGAGTATCACGTCCGGCTCCTGTTCGCCGGCGCGGACTAGGGGCAACCCCAAGCCGAACGTTGCGCCCGCGGCAATCATGCCCTTCAGATATTCGCGTCGTGTCCACATATGGCAACCCTCCTTGTTCGTCATGCATCCGGCCGGCTGGAACCCGCGTCACGTGCGTCACGCGTCGCATTTACGGAGCGACCCGAATCCGGTGCAACCGACCTGCGCCGGGCTTTATAGCGTCTCAGGGCAAGCCCGCTCAAAACCAGCAGCGGAAAGCCCAGGACCAGCAGGCCAATAAACCATCGATCCTGCGGAGTTTTCCACCAGCGGAGCAGCGCGCTGCCCGCACCGGCCCAAGTTTCGTCGTGGTCTGGATACAGCAGCGTGTTCACAAACGCCGTCAAACGAAACGGCTGGAACCTGAGGCTGTGAAAGCGCGCCCTCATCACGCCGTCCTGATCGATCACGTGGGTCACGATGCCGTGCATCTGCTCTCCGTCCGGCGTCGGCGTAAATTCGAGGCCATACGCCTTCGCGGTATTGATCCCGGAATCCGGCGCGCCCGATCCCCGATACAGGAACACCCAATTGGCCGGATCGAGGCCGTGGATCTTGCCGTGGCCCCGCATCACCTGGGCTGTTGCCGCGGCGTCTTCGGTGTCCGTCGCAATCGTGACAAACTGCACCAGATCCCGCATTAGCGTTGCGTTAACCTGCGCCTGGATTTTTGCAATCAACTCACTGTGCAACGGGCAAAGTTCTTTGCACCGCGCGTAGATAAAGTTCAGGACGACTGCTTTGCCGCGGAAGTCCGCCAGGCTGACTTTCCGGCCGTGCGGGTCTTCCAGAGCAAACCCCGGCGCCTCGTAGTTCACCATCTGGATATAGCGGTCTTGTTCCTGCATCTCTTTCAGGACTTCGTCGCTCGAGTGGGCGCCTGCCCCCGCGGCGAGCAGCCACAGGCCCGCGCCAAAAATAAATAGCGGAAAAGTTTTTTTGCTCATCAACGCTGGCCGCGTTGGTCCGGCGCCGGCGCGCCCAAATAGCCCTGGATCAGCGTGACGACCTCCGGGCTGTCCCATTCTGCGGGCCCGATCTTGCGCCCGAGTTCATGTCCAGCGCGGTCGATGAGCAGCGTCGTGGGAAGTCCGACTACACCCAGATTCGCCGACGCCTCGCCGGACTTGTCCAGGTACACGCGCAGTTGCTTGATGCCCGTCTGCAGATAAAACTCCTGCACCGCCGGCAGCCCGTCGCGGTCGATGGATATCGCGACGACTTCAAAACCAGGGCCGCCGAGCTTGGCCTGCAAGCGATCGAGAGCCGGCATTTCCTTGCGGCATGGAACACACCACGTCGCCCAGACGTTGAGCAGCACGAACTTGCCGCGAAAGTCTTGCAGCGTCATTGCACGTTCTTTCGCGTCGGCAAACCGGATGGCCGGCAGGACGCGCGGCTGCGAATTAATCGTGAATACAACCCCCGTCTTCTCCGTCTTCTTGTTGCCGGAAAGGAGGGACAAAGTGAGCAGTGCGATGCCCGTTATCACAAACAGAATCCACCCCAGGATTCTGACCGTAGCGCGCAGTCGGGTCTCTTTTTCCAGGCGAACGGGGGTCATTGGCGCAATTTCCTGATCAGCGGCAGGATCGTTTTCTCCAGCACTTCGGGATTCAACGGGCCTATTTGTTTGTACGCGATCCGTCCCTGGCGATCAATCACAAAGGTCTCCGGCACGCCGTAAACGCCCCAGTCAATTGCGACCCGGCCATTGATGTCAGCGCCGGTCCGCGTATACGGGTCTCCCAACTCGTTTAACCACTGTTCCGCATCTGCCGGGCGGTCCTTGTAGTTGAGCCCGTGAATCGGGACGATGCCATTCGTCTTGAGCTCCATGAACAGCGGATGCTCCGCGCGGCAGGCTACGCACCACGATGCGAACACGTTGACCAGCGACACCTCGCCCTTGAGGTCGGCGCTGGAAAGTCCCAACACGCGGCCCTGGACCGGCGGCAGGCTGAATTCCGGCACCGGCTTGCCGATGAGCGGTGATGGAATCTCACGCGGATTCAGAGTGAGGCCAACCGCGAGGAAAACGCCCACACCCAGAAACACGGCAAGCGGCACGAGCGCCGCAAACCGCGAGCCCGGGCGCCGCGGTTCGGAACGATAGGCGAAGATCCCATCACTCATTGGCGTTCCTTCCGAGCTTTCATTCATATCTCAACTCAATTTTTAGTGATGATGTTCTTCGTCGCCGCCGCAGCCATCGGACAAATTCCAAACTTGTGTGACCTGCTCGCCGGTGAAACCGTGAGTTTTGATAAGGTACTTGCCCAATCCGCCGTAGACATACCAGCGCCAGCATTGACAGCAGCACGGGCCTTTTTCGCTCGAGTTGACCATGGCGTAGTCATACGCTTTTTGTGCTTCCGGCGTGAGCTCCATGTTGTAATACGGGATGAGTCGTTTCGCGAGTCCCGCGGGAATGTCATATGGATCGTCGGGAATCTCCTGGATGTTTTGACTGGAGACCGATTTAAATTTCTTCAACCCCTCCACCTGCTCGCCGTAGCGGTGAATACTCATAGGGCTGCAACAGGAACCCTTGAGACGCGCCGTATCCGGCATATTGACTATCGAGTCCTTGAATTGACCGGAACAGGAGGAATTGCCGTTTTGCGATAAATCCTTGAATTTTGCGGCCAGCGCTTCGCCGACAGGGCCGACACTTGCCTGCGTTGGTTGCTTTTGTGAGTAACCCAGAAAAACTATCCCACCCATAAGAAGCGCAGCGATCACAAGAGCAAATAGCGTTTGTTTGTTCATGGTTGTTCGTTCACGATTGCCGAGAGGGTTTGCAAATAATCATTTATTCTGAAGCGCAAGCTCAATCAGTTGTTTGAGCGCCTCGTACGGCTGCGCCCCGGAGAGCGGATACTTCTTGCCATTTTTCGCCACAACGATGCTCCACGGCGTGCCGTTTCCGCCGGTGGCATTGGCATTGTCGAGATCTTCCTGAATGTGTTTGTCGTATTTACCGCTTGCGAGGCAGGAATTAAATTTGCGCTCGTCGAGACCGATCTCTCTCGCAATTTGCGGAAGGACGGTTTGAAGGTTCGTTTGGTTGTTCGAGGGGGTAACTGCATAGAAGCGATCAACGTATGCCCAAAAAGCATTATTGCCGCCCAGCGCCCCCGCGCACTCCGCTGCAGTGGCTTCCGTTCTTGCTTTGGAATGAATAGCATCAAGCGGAAAATGCCTGTATACCCATGCGACCGTGCCATTTTTTCCGTACTCATTCACGACTTTTTGCATCGTCGCATGAAATGACTTGCAGAACGGGCATTCCAGGTCGGAGTATTCAACGATTTTTACCGGAGCGTTGGGATTGCCGCGGACGTGGTCTGCACTCGTGATACGCCGCATCTTTTCAAGTCTGGCCGAATTTTCGGCTCCGACTTGAGCCTGTTGTTTACGCTGAGCTTCCTGCTGGCGGGAAATATAGCGTTCGATGGCTCGATCGATTGCTTTGTCAAGCGCTCCGCTCTCCTCAAGGCGCTTAATGATGGCATCCGTATCTATTTGAGCCGGCGCGGGTGAAGCGGCGAATGCCGCGCTGTTCATGACCAGCAATGTCATGGCCAATAATGTCTTCATCACCCGTTCTCCAATGTTTTCATGAACGCATCTCCTTTCTAAAGCCAGAAAGATTTCCCGGGAAACGACGACCTATCATTTTTGTTCCTTGATCCGGGCGGCATACCTTGGCCGCGACCTCACCCGTCTTCTGCATCATCCAACGTTTTCGGCGATGAATTTGCGACGGCCAGCGTGCCGCACACGGCACCCGAGGCGCAAGTTTCCTAGACAGGAAACTCGTCCCGGCAACGACGCGCATGCCGCGCCGGGTGCTTCGAGCTAAGTCTGAAAACTACAGAAGAGGATCGAAAGGTGGGAACCGCTGCTACCCGTTACTCTGTCCAGCCTGGAAAGGGCGAGCGGCACAACTGCTGGTTGCGGCGCGAGCGTGAACCCGGACCATCGAGCAATACCCGGCATCACATGGTTTATCGGCGGATGCGAAACCGGTTGGCCCGAGGTTGCGTCGGTAAGGCAAACATCAGCGTCCAGCATTAGTGCCGTGCAACAACCCCCTGAACACGGGGCTTGTTGATCCTGGGCTACCTCGGAAGTGACCACAGGCACGCCCGCCAGCGGGCGCTGTGGCAACAAACACGCTTCGGCTGCCAGGGCAAACTGGCCGAATAGCACTATTCCCAGCGCTAACCGGGCAATCCAGGTAAGGCGAGACGGAAACGAAATAGGCATAAATTTCAATCTTAGCTGAAATTCGACCGTGCAACTTCCGTGCGGTTCCCTGATATTGCACGTGCTCCCCCATGCAAATCCCTCGGACCGGGCCGACCATCGGGATCGATAACCTCAGATTCGCGCCATCCTCAGGCGCAGCGCATTGCCGACAACGGACAGCGAACTCAGGCTCATGGCTGCCGCGGCGATGATGGGGCTCAACAGGAGTCCGAAGACCGGATAGAGGACTCCGGCGGCCACCGGCACGCCGAACGCGTTGTAGACGAAGGCGAGGAACAGGTTCTGCCGGATGTTGCGCATGACGGCCCTGCTGAGATGCCGCGCACGAACAATGCCGGCGAGGTCGCCCTTGATCAGCGTGACGCCGGCGCTCTGGATCGCGACGTCGGTGCCCGTCCCCATCGCGATGCCGACATCGGCCTCGGCCAG
>JACPTJ010000116.1 GCA_016192835.1 Betaproteobacteria bacterium | reverse complement strand
GTGCATTTTTGCAACTTGCTCACGTTGTACACCGTAAATAAAAAACTGCGGAAGCTGTACAAGAGAAAACGCGGCGTTCCGGAGTACGACCTCAGTAACGTTGAGGCTTTTTACAAAATCGCTGTTAGTTTCTATGATTTCGTAATCGAGCACGAACCGTCATACAGGAATTACTTTCTCACCCAGAGGACGACACTTGCAAATCAGCGCAGACGCAACCGCAATGTTCTGTTTCGGCCAATCGGGGTAGTGCTTCTGGCGAATCTTTACGCGCATTTTACGCTTGCTGCAAAGATTGATGTGCTCGGAGAGTACTTGGACGATATCAAGTTCGAGTCGCCTGGCGGTGTTTTTGATCGCATCCTGTGGAATGCCGGTAAGGTCGAAGCCAAAGCTGAAAACCGCACCGCTGCATATCAATTATGCCTTTACCTCCTTGGCGAGTTAGACATGACGGCTCAATCTGAATTGGTTGAGAAACTGAAGAAAATCACAAAAGATCCGCAGTATGCTTTGCCGGTGCGGATTGTGGCACCTGACGCCAAGTAGATTCGATCATATACGCAGCATGCCGGTAGCGGTTTTGATCGCGGCGATAGCTTGCGGGATTTCGGCTTCTTTCGTTTCCTGAGCAAGCGAGAGACGGATCATTTGCCGCGATGCCGCTGACTCGGGCTTCATTGCCTTCAGCACGTGCGACGGCTCGTCGGAATCCGCAAGACATGCCGACCCAGACGAAGCACAGATGCCTTCCTTGTCGAGCAAGATGAGTAGCGCCCCCGATTCGATGCCACGAAAGGTGATGTTGGTCGTGTTGGCCAGCCGCTGCGTCTTGTGGCCGTTCAATTCTGTGTTCGGAATTAATTGGAGGATTCCTTCTTCCAGCGCGTCTCGTAACGGGCGAACTTTCTGGTCATAATGGGGTAGGTGCTTGCGGGCTAGCTCAGCGGCTTTGCCGATGCCGACAATCAGTGGAACGCTCTCCGTGCCACCGCGCAGATTGTGTTCTTGATGTCCTCCGTGAATTAGCGGTGAGAACAGCGTTTTGCGGCGAATGTATAGCGCGCCAATTCCTTTCGGCGCATGAAACTTGTGACCTGTCAGCGATAGATAATCAATTGGTAGTTTCCGAACATCCATCTCGATTTTACCCGCCACCTGCACCGCGTCGCAGTGATACAGCACTCCGCGTGACCGGCAAATCTCAGCAATTTCCTTCACAGGAAACAATACACCCGTCTCGTTGTTCGCCCACATTAACGAAACGACGGAAGTCTCATTCCCGATGGTGTTTTCGAGGTCCGCGAGTTTCAGCAAGCCATCACGATCGACGGGGAGATAGGTTACGCGATAGCCATCCTTTTCCAGCGCCATGCAATAGTTCAGCACCGAGGAATGTTCGACCGCCGACGTGATGATGTGTCGCTTGTTTGGATTCGCCTTGAGCGCGGCGTGAATCGCAGCGTTGTTGCTCTCTGTCGCGCACGACGTGAAGATTACCTCGCGCGTCTGCGCCCCAATCAACTCCGCCACCTGCGCTCGCGCCGTCTCTATAACCGACTTCACTTTCGCACCGAACTTGTACGCGCTTGACGGATTGCCCCATTCCGTCGTGAGGTGCGGCATCATCGCCTCCAGTACCTCCGGCAGTATTGGCGTTGTTGCGTTGTGGTCAAGGTAAATCATAATAAATAGCACGTCCGGGTTGTTCGTGGGTAGATTGAAAGGATAGCATGGTCATCCAGGGATGGGACCGACTTGCGGCACCCGCAGCTCGACTCGTGGCCCGGCAATCGGGACCCAAACTTGACTAATTCCAATTCCAATTCAAGAGTTACATTATTGCTCGTAGGGCGCCGCTTCAGCGCGCCATCGACCCGGCGGCAACTATCCGGCGCGATGAATTCGCGCCCTACGGTGGAAGCAGGTCTCGTGCGCTTGCGCGCCGTCCGGCAATCGGTGCGCGAGCGCACCCTACTCCAATTAGCGGTCATTCGCGTCGATGCCGGGTTGCGCGTAAAATCTGCGGTCGCGGATACCACACTTACCTCGGAGAAAATCAATGGCTCAGAAGATGACGGGTGCGCGTCTCATCGCGCGGATGCTCAAGGCCCACGGGGTCACGCACGTGTTTTTCATGGATGCGATCATGCGGCGCGTGTTGGCCGAGATGGAGGGCGTCGGCATCAAGCGCATCCTCGGGCACTCTGGTGTCGGGCCGTCCCGGCATCTGCATGGCGCAGTCGGTGGGCGCAGCCAACCTTGCCGCCGGCATGCAGGACCCCTACCTCGGCCACTCGGCGGTAATCGCGATGACCGGACGCCACGTGGCGTCGAACCAGTACCGCAATGCCTATCAGGAAGTCGCGCACGAGCCGCTTTACGCGGCGGTGACCAAATTCCAGGGCAGGATCGACGCGCTGGACCAGATTCCCCATCTGCTGCGCGCCGCATTCCGGGAAGCGACCACCGGCACGCCACGGCCGGTGCATCTGGACGTCGCGGGCTACACCGGGGATGCGCTCTCCAATCTCGAAGGCATGTTCGAGGTCGTCGCGGATGAAGCACACACCCGCTATCCCGCTTTCCGCCCTGCACCCGATCCGGCGGCGGTCGCGCGGGCGGCGACTGCGATCAAGTCCGCAACGCGGCCGGTGATCGTGGCGGACCGCGGCGTGATCGTCTCGGACGCGGCGGCGGCGGTGACGAAACTCGCGGAGCGTATTGGCGCAGTCGTCGTCGCGACGCCTGATGCGAAGGCGGTGATGGTGGAAGACCACGCGTTGTTCCGTGGCATCGCCGGCCTCTACGGGCGCAGTTGCGCGAATCACGTGATTGCCGAAGCCGACCTGGTGATCTACGCGGGAAGCAACACCAGCGATCACACCACGGGCGGCTGGAAAATGCCGAAGGAAGGCACCGCGATCGTCCAGATCGACCTCGACCCGGTGGAAATAGGCCGCAACTACGCGGGAGTCATCGGCATCCAGTCCGATGTGCGCGCGGCGCTCGAAGCGCTGGCGGCCGCCGCCAGTGCTGCCAAACACGATGACTGGCTCGCGCATACGCAGACATTTGTCGATGCATGGCGCAAGGAAACCGACAAGTTGCGCTCATCCGACCAGGTGCCGATGCGGCCTGAGCGCATCTGCCGCGAACTGACCGAGCTGCTTCCCAAGGATGCGATCCTGATCGCCGACACCGGCTTTGCGGCCTTGCTGACCGGCACGCTCGTTTACCTGCGTCACCCGGCCCAGCGCTTTTTCCGCGCGGCGGGATCGCTGGGCTGGTCTTTCCCGGCTTCCCTCGGCGCGAAATGCGCCGCGCCCAGCCAGCCGGTCATCTGCTTTACCGGCGACGGCGGCTTTTACTACCACCTGCCGGAGCTGGAAACGGCGCGCCGCCGCGGCATCAAGACCGTGACCATCGTCAACAACAACGCGAGCCTGGCGCAGGGACTGCGCAACCTCAACATCGCCTACGAAGGCCACGACGGCGCCAACAAGGGCGAGTGTTACGAGTACAGCAACACGGACTTCGCGCGCGTCGCCCAAGCGTTCGACTGCTTCGGCATCACCGTCGACAAGCCACAGGACTTCCGCAAGGCGTTCGAGGCCGCGATGGCTTCCGAGCTGCCGGCGGTGATCGACGTGAAAACGGAGTTCGCGTCCCAGGTCGCCATGCCCTGGATGCCGAGTTGATAAGCGGACGGGACACAGAAGGGGGTAAATAAAATCAATGCGTTACATAGCGTTTTGACCACCTCGCAGATTCATGCCATAAATTAGCACGATCATGCTAATATCTGGCCATGTCAATCGCCACCGCCCTCTTTTCCGACAGCCAGTCCCGCGTCTTCCAGTGGTTGTTTGGACAGCCCGAGCGCGAGTTTCACCTGAGCGAATTGCGTCGTCTGACCGGCTTGGGCAGTGCCTCCTTGCAACGGGAGCTGAACCGGCTGGCCAAGGCTGGCCTGGTGCGTTCGGAGCGGGTCGGCAACTTGCGCCGCTTCCAGGCCAATCCGCAAAGCCCGGTCTTCGGCGAGTTGGTGGGCCTGACGCGCAAGACGCTGGGCGTTGAACCCATGTTGCGCGAAGCGCTGCTGCCCCTCGCTCCCGATCTGCAAGCTGCATGGGTTTATGGCTCCGTTGCAAAACAGACTGACACGGCACGCAGCGACATCGACGTGATGCTGGTCGGCAAGAATCTGCGCCTCGCCAACGTATTGGAATTGCTGGTGCCGCTGGAGGGCGCAAGATCAATCCAACCTGCTACACGCCCGCCGAATTCCAGCGTCGCCGCGCTGAACCCGACTCGTTCGTCAATCGTGTCCTGGCGCAGCCCATCCTTCCATTGATGGGAGATACCCATGAGCCTGCCCGCGCTGGATAATCTGGTGCGTATCGGCCAACTCAAGGCCGAGCCGCGCAACGACGCCGAGGTAAGACGCATGCTGGCGATGGCGCGAACCCACCTGGACGATGCCCAACTGGACGGCCTTTCCACGGAGGGCCGCTTTTTCAGTGCCTACAACGCTGCACACGCGGCAGCGTTAGCCGCCCTTCGATGGCATGGTTATCGCAGCGAGAACCGATACATGGTATTTCAATGCCTCACGCACACCCTGAATTGGCCCGCGCCCCGCTGGCGCGTGCTGGATGCGGCCCATCAGAAACGGAATGTGGGCGAGTACGAAGGTTTTCTGGAAGTGGAAGAATCCACCATTGCGGAGCTACGTGCGCTGGTAGCGGAACTGATCGCTGACGTGGCAAAGCTAGTGGAAACGTAGCATGAACGAAGCCGAAACCTGCGCCGAGCACATTGATCCCGCACTGAGAGCGGCGGTTCCTGGAGGACACACGACATGATTACGAAACTCATAGCAGCGCTCGCGTTGATTTTCTTTGCCGGCATTTGTGCGGCGGCGTATCCCGAGCGGCCGATCCGGCTGGTGGTTCCGGTCGCGCCCGGCGGCGCGGTCGACGTGGTCGGCCGCATCACCGGCCAGAAACTCTCCGCGCTCCTCGGGCAGAACGTCGTCATCGACAATCGCGCCGGCGCGAACTACATCATCGGCTCCGAGATCGTCGCACGCTCCGCGCCGGACGGCTATACGCTGCTGTTCACGGCCGGGGCGCATACGATCAATCCTGCGGTTTACCGCAAGCTCCCGTACGATACGCTGCGCGATTTCACGCCGATCAGCCATATCGCCAACTCGAGCGGGCTGGTGATCGTGGTGCATCCATCGTTTCCGGCACGCTCGCTGCAGGATTTGATCGCCATGGCCCGCGCCGACCCGGGCAAGGTCATCTACGGCTCCGCCGGACACGGCAACCTCACCCACATTGCGGGCGAGATGTTCCAGGTGATGGCCGGGGTGAAGCTCAATCACGTGCCGTACAAGAGCGCCGGCCCGGCGGTCAACGATCTGCTGGGGGGCCAGATTCCGCTCATGTTCGGTCCGAGTCCGGTGGTGGTGCCGATGGTGCAAGCCGGTAGGCTGCGGCCTCTGGCATTCACCGGGCTCAAGCGCTCGGCGCAGTTGCCCGCGCTTCCCACCGTGGACGAACTCGGAATCAAAGGCTACGAGGCGACGGGCTGGTACGGAATCCACGGTCCGCGCGGCACGCCCAAAGCCATCGTCGACCGGCTGAGCGCGGGCGCGCGCCAGCTCGTGCAAATGCCGGACACGCGCGAGCGCTTCGCCGCGCTCAACCTCGAGCCGATCGGCAGCTCGCCCGAGGAGTTCGCTCAATTCCTGAAGCAGGACCTCCGGAAGTACGCCGAAATCGCCAGGAAAGCCAAAATCGAGCAGCAGTAGAGCGTCGATGAGTTTCCCGCCGCGACGTAAACATATGGCTGGCGTGGCGATCGATTGATCCGGCGCCGATACTGTCCGCGTTACTCGTTGCCCATGACTGACAGCATTTCCAGCGACAGGTAATAGTCAAGCCCGTCGTCGATGGCTTTGCGCAACGGGTGCGTCAGCAGGATGCGCGTGTTGCGCAACAGGGTATCGGGCTTCTTCGCGAGTTGCTCCGCCAGCTCCCACGCGCGCGCGAGCAGTTTGTCCCGCGGCAGCAGCTCGGAAACCAGGCCCATGTCCCTGGCTTCTTTGGCGGTCAGCACCTGTCCGGTGAGCATCAGGTAGCGCGCGCGGTTCAGCCCCATCAGCATCGTATAGATGACATTGATGCCGTCGCCCGGCACGATGCTGCCGTGATGGAAATGCGCGGTATCCTCGAAGGTCGCGTCGTCGGCCGCGATCACGATGTCGCACATCAGCGCGAGGTCCGCATGCCGTTTCGCCGGCCCGTTGACCACCGCGATCATCGGCACTTCGATGTCGAGCAGCGCCTTCACCAGCCGCCGGGCGTTCCAGTGTATCGAATGCAGGCCTGACGGCGTGAGCCTGGCCCCGTGGAAAAACGCGGCATTGTCGGGATCGAGCCGCGGGCCGCTGAATTCGTCGCCCGTGCCGGTCAGGATGACGAGCCGGTTTTCCGGGTCCGCGCCCACCTCGCCAAAGGCCCGCGCGAATTCCGCCTGCGCTTCCATGTCCCATTGCAGCGGACCGCCGTCCGTGTGCATCGTCATCTGCAGTATGCCGCGACGCCGCTCGATCTTCATGAATCGATAGCTGCGGCTGTACTCATCGAACTTCGACATGGGTTCCTCCGAGAGTCAATAGCAAATTGCCGATCATGCTGCTACTGCGCGGCAAGCTGCGGTATTACCGATTGAAATTGGGGAGCGGTCCGAACATCGAATTGGCTGCTTTCAGGAAGAGCGTCCGGTTGACGCCATCGGAGTGCAGAAACGCCGCCGCGTCCCGCACCAGCTTCTCGACTCCGAACTCCTTCATATAGCCGTGGCCGCCGTGAATTTCCATGCACCAGGTCGCGATTTTCCACGCGGCCTGTGACGCCATCGCCTTGGGCAACGCGCCCAGCGTCTTGTCCCAGCCTTGTTCCCTGTGTTCCGCGAGCCAGCACGCGCGGTGAACATAAGAACGCGACGCATCGATCAGCATGCGCATTTCCGCCAGCTGTGCGCGGATGCCGTCGTGCTCGATCAAGGGCTTGCCGCCCTGGACGCGCAGCCTGGCCCACTCAATGGCCTTGCGGTGGAGGGCGACCGCCACGCCGAGAATGGTCGCGCCCGCATAAGCGTTCGACTGCGGGGAGAACTCGGCAAATACGTTCGAGCCCTGGTCCACCTTGCCCACCACGTCTTCATCCGGAACAAAACAATCCTGAAACACGAGCTCGGCATTATTGGCGAGGCGCTCCCCCATCTTGTCGTGCACGCGGCCGATGGTAAAACCGGGGTGGTCTCTTTCCAGCAGAAAAACGGTCGCGCCGTCGGCCATCGTCCTGGCCTTGTCAGTCTGTACCATCACCAGATAGTGGCTCGCCCGGTTGCCGTTGGAGATGAAATGTTTCATGCCGTTGATGATCCAGCCGCCCGGGGTTTTGTCAGCGCTGGTGCGAAATGGAACTGGATGCGACGTATGTTTATCGGAGCCATTGCCGGGTTCCGACATACCGATCGCCAGCAGTCCGCGCGGATCTTTGGCGAACCCTGGAAGAATGCGCGCCTGCTGCTCCGCGTTGAGCGCCTTCTGCATGAGCTGGGCGATTTTGAACGTCTGGGCCATGACGACGGAAACCCCCATATCGCCTTTGGCAAGCTCCTCGACGACCATGGCGGTGGTCAGGGAATCCACTGCCAGGCCGCCCCATTTTTCGGCGAGCGTCATGGTGCGGATACCGACCTCGTGCGCTTTCTCGACGAGGTCCCAGGAAAAACACTGTTCCGGATCCACATTGGCATCCAGCAGCGCCGCCCGCGGAGTGACTTCATCTTTCACGAAACGCGCGACCGTCTCCAGGATCGCGCGCTGATCGTCATCGATGATGAACGTGTTTTCCATCAAGATCTACCCCACATTAACCGTATCTTGAGAATCGTGAAAATGCATGATAAACCCTCCCCTCACCCTAGCCCTCTCCCCGCAAGCGGGGCGAGGGAATACTCCATCTCTTCCGCAATCGGGGCGGGGGAATACTCCTCTCCCCCGCAAGCGGCGCGAGGAAACACTCCCTCTCCCGCCTGGGCGGGAGAGGGCGGGGGTGAGGGTGGGGCGTCCGCCAATGCGGTTTTTCATGGGTGCCGGGCACTTTTGCGGTCATCAATAGCAGTTCCCTTTGGATTGCTATTCAGTCGTGCGAGCGGCGCTCCCCTCGCAGATCCGGCACGCGTAGCCGTCGAGCGCACCGAGCGTCACCTTGACCGCGCCGTGCTGTTTGCGGTTGTAATCCTCGGGTTCGAGTTCCGTGCGGAATGAATCGTT
Source organism: Betaproteobacteria bacterium (assembly GCA_016192835.1). Taxonomy (GTDB): domain Bacteria; phylum Pseudomonadota; class Gammaproteobacteria; order Burkholderiales; family SG8-41; genus PALSA-1004. The sequence continues at coordinate 19,730 of JACPTJ010000116.1, read as the reverse complement.
GAGCCGGTTGATCATGTTGAACATTCCGGAGGCGAACGAAATTTCCACGATCTCGGCGTCGCTAAACAGCCGGCGCATCTCGTCCCACACCGCGTCGTCGCGTTTCGCGGTATTGAGCGTCATCGCCTCCGCCCACCACATCGCCGCTTTCTCGCGCGCGTTGAACAGCGGGCTATCCCGGTAATCGTCGCGCTGCAGCGCCTCGAACTCCGCATCGGTAAGTCCCAGTGCTTGACCAAGCACCCGATTGTGTTCCGTTCAGTAGCGGCAGCCGTTCACCGTCGAGGTCTTCAGGACCGCGAGGTTCCGCAGCCGCACGTCGGAAACGGCCCCGGCGTCGGGTTGGCGCACGGCCGCGACGAATCCCAGGTACCATTTGGTCAGATGCGGACTGTGGGCAAGAATCCGCAGCAGATTCGCCGTCCGGCCGAGCAACTGATTGGACGCATCGAAAATCTCCCTGGCCATACCCGTCGCTTCTTCATCGGAAATCCCGCGCAGCCGCTGCGTCATGTCACGCTCCTTTGGGAAAAAAACTGAAATCGAAAGTTTTCGCCAGCAAAAAGTTTGCCACGCGGCACAATCTGTAGCGCAGGTCTTCGCTTGAGCTCGTTGTAGGGCACAGCTTCAGCGTGCCGAGGGGAAATTGTAGGCAGCTTTAGCGCGCCATCGATCCGGTGGAAACCATTCGGCGCGATAAATCCGCGCCCTACGGCTTCGCCGGCGCCTGCGCGTCCGCGGGAAGCGGGCCCGGTGCCCACGACTCATGGAAATTGGACGGATAGGGATACCAGACCGAACGGTAGCCCTTGATGTCGAGCGACACCTCGACGTCGATGACCGTGGGGGTGCGGGCATCGAGCGCGCGACGAAGGGCGGGCGCATAATCCTCCGCCCGGCCGACATGAATCCCTTGAGCTCCCATTGCTTCGGCCCATTTGCAAAAATCGGGATTCCACAACTCCTTGTGCCCCACCTTGCGGTAATCGCAGAACGATTCGCGTCCATAGAGGCGGAACATCAATTCACGCTCGATCTGCAGCGACCCATTGTTAAAGACGACCCAGATTATCGGCAGGTTCTGCTCGACCGCTGTTGCAACCGCGGTGCCGCGCATCATGAACGCGCCATCGCCGAGCAAAGCCATTGCCGGGCAGTTACCCTTGGCGATGCTCGCCCCGATGGCGGCAGCGGCGCTCCACCCCATGCGATGCATGAATCCACTGTGAACGACATGGCGTGACGAGGCCTTCAGGAATGGCGGGGCAAAACTCAGCAGATGCCCGGTATCAAAAAACACCGGCATCTGCGGATTTTTTTCGGCCACGACCTCACCGGTATCGTGGCAAATGCGGGCATAGTGCAGGGGCGCGATATTGGAGCTCCGCAGTTCGCTCACCGACTGTTCCCACGCCTGACGCTCCCGGGCAATTTCCTTCAGCCAATCCGCGCGTTTACTGACACCCGCCACGCGGGCTGCCTGCGTCAATGCGTCGAGCCCGAGCCGCGCATCGCAGGTCAGCCCAACGGCCGCAGGATAGGCACGGCCAAGTTCGGTGGAATCGATGTCGAGATGAATGAGGCGTGTGCGGTCAGGAATGTCGAACAGGGTCCAGCCTCCAGTGTCCATGTCGGTGAAATGAGTTCCTATACCGACGACGACATCGCAGCGCCGAGCCGCTGCGTTACCATGACCCGTGCCGGCGCGGCCCACGCACCCCACGGAAAGCGCGTTTTCTTCCGGGAACGCGCCCTTGCCGGTAGAAGTTGTCGCCACCGGAATGCCCGTCGCCTCGGCGAACGCCAGCAACTCGTCCCAGGCGCGCGCGTTATGAATCCCGCTGCCCACCACGACCAGCGGCCGCTGCGCTGCCTTCAGCAGCGCCACCGCCTCCTGGACGCCCGCGGGTTCGGGCGCAGGCGGGCGCCACTGCATCCACGGCGCCGGGTCGGGCAAGGTATCCGATATCAGCGTGTGTTGAATATCGAACGGGCCTTGCATGACCACGGGGCCGGGACGTCCGGAAAGAGCCGTTTGATAGGCCCGCAAAAACATGTCTATCGCCGTGTCCGGGCGCGTCACCAGGAACGATTTCTTGGTGATCGGCTTGAGCACGGCCACCCAATCCTCGGGGCCGTTGCGATAAGATTCCTCCAGTCCACCCCGGTCAAACCAGTGTGTCGCGCCCGCCCCGGCGAGCACCAACAGGCCGATCGATTCATAAAACGCGGTGGCGATGGCCGGAACGATGTTCATGTTGCCCGGGCCCACGCTGGTCGTCACGATGGGCAACGGCGCGCAACGCCGCATCCGCCAATATCCGTCGGCCATCTCGACCGCATGGTCTTCGCTGCGCGCGGGCACTCCGCGGATCTTGGTCTCGTGCACCAACGCATCAAGCAAAGCCCAGTTGCCGTGACCGTTCACACCGAACAGGATTTCAGTCCCCATCCGCTCCAGCAATCTGGCTAACGCCAGCGCCACAGTGATCTGTCCCATGATTAGCTCCTGAAAATCGTCTCGCAGGTTGGCAGGTCGCGAACGGCAGGCAACACCTCAATAGCCTGCAACATCTTGAATAGCCGCCGGGCCTCTGGCTCGGCGTGAGTCTGCGCCGTGCATTCGGCGAACTTCGCCCAAAGGTCTTCGACGCTCATAGGGTCGTTGGCGTGGCCGCGTATCGTCGTAATCGGACCCGTGTCGAGAACCTCACCGTTTTTGAGCCTGATAACGACCCTTTCTGTCGGTCCGTGCACCGGATCCCGCGCGTCGTATTCATCCACTGGCTTGAGCTTCACTTTCGGGAAGAACGCCTGGATATCAGCGCGCTGCACGATAGCATCGCTAAACTCAGGCACGCCCATGCGACCGAGTATGACGGCGGCAGCCATCGAGAATTGTTCGCTGAATTTGGCCTCCAGCCCAGTCTGCGGCCGCTCGTTGACCAGGACAGTGGTTTGCCCTCTGCCCATGGTGACCTCGATTTCCGCAACGTCGTCAGGCACAATCCCGCGCCCGGCCAGCATCTTGGCCGTCGCTTCGAAGGAGCGATGGATGAAGTAGCAGGCCGGATACCTCTTGATCAGCAGGCTATGGCGCAGCAGGTACCACTCCGTGCCAACCCGCACCGGTGAATCGCGATCAGGAGTGCCGCCGGGGGACATGGCGGTCAGGAACCCTTGCGGGTTTTCCAGGGCGTCGCGCCCCGCTGTCATCCCTGCGGCCGCCAGCCGGGTGGCAATCAATCCGTCGCGTGAGGCCATTCCAGCATGGTAGGGCTTGGTCATGGTTCCAAAGTTAGCGCCCAAACCGCTGGCATGGGTCGCCGCAATGGCGAGCGCCGCAGCGGCACGTTCCGCGGGAAGACGATGCAACACCGCAGTAGCAGCCGCGGCAGCTATCACCCCGAAAATCGAGGTCGGATGCCACCCCTTGCGGTGGTAATTCAAATCGCGCCGCCACAGTTCGGACCAGACCTCGTAACCCGCCACATAGGCCGTGACGAGCTCGCGTCCGCTCGACCCCAGCGTCTCACCTTCGGCCAGAATGGCCGGGACCAGGACCGAGCTCGGATGCCCCGAAAGAGACTGGTCGTCGAAATCGAGAGTGTGCGCCGCGGTCCCGCCCAGCAGCGCCGCATCGGGGGCGGCCACGTAGCGCGAAGAAAGACAGGCGCGCGCTTCGTGCCTGGACGCCGGTTCGACCACGGTCCGGCGCACGATATCGACGATGGGTTCGGTAATGCCGACCATGATCACCGCGATAGTGTCGGTGTATGCATTCCTGACGAGCGGCAATGCGCCCGCCGGCAACTGCTCGTATTTGATGTTCGCGAGGAACTGGCCCAAGTCGGCCGTCAATCCAGTCATGTCAAACTCCTTGGCGTGGTGCTGAATTACCAGTTGGCGGCCGGAAAAAATTCACGATCATCAATGCAACGGCATAGCCACCAAACGCCGCGGGGATAACGCGCGGATCGAGCCGGCGGTGGATTCCGGCGCGAAAAGCGCCTGCATCCACCCTACCAGAAGCGCTCGGCACACGGGGTGGCTTAAAGTAGCGCCATTGATGTCAGTAGTCAATGGCAAGTGAGATTCCGGTCGTCCGTTGCATTATCCCCGTGCAGTGCGTAGTATGAATTTTGGCGGCTGATCCCGCTCAAGCGGGGAGTTTTGCAAGTAGTTCTGGGAAGATAGATTATGCGAAACGCTTGGTTGTTTGTATTGTTGTCGCTGGGAGCTTCGCTGGGCCATGGCGCCGAAGTCTATCCCGCCAAGCCGGTACGCGTGGTAGCGCCCTTCGCGCCCGGCGGCATCAGCGATGTAGTTGCCCGAGTAATGTCGCAGCAGCTCTCCGAGCAGTTCGGGAAAACGTTCATTGTCGATAATCGCACCGGCGCGGGCGGCGTCGTGGGTAACGGGATCGTCGCCAAAGCGGCGCCGGATGGGCATACGCTGTTGATGGTCACTCCTGCTTTCACGATACTCCCCGGCATCTCCAAGTCGCTCCAGTATGACAGCGTCAAGGATTTCACCCCGATTACGCAGATCATGCGCGTCCCCAGCGTGCTCGTGGTCTCTCCCGCGCTCAATGTCAACACGCTCAAGGATTTCGTGGCGCTCGCGCGGGCGAATCCCGGAAAATTCAACTACGGGTCAGGCGGCCCCGGCAGCGCACTTCACTTGTACTCCGAGCTTTTCAAAATAGCGGCCAAGGTCAATATCGTGCATGTCCCGTACAAAGGGGGCGGCGAGAATTTTGCGGCGCTGATCGGCGGCCAGATTCAAATGCTGATCATTTCGGTTCCGACCGCGCTCCAGTTCGTCAACAGCGGCAGGATGCGCGCTTTGGCGGTTACCACTGAAGGCAAACGCGCGCCATCCATGCCCAACGTGCCATCGATGAGTGAGGCGGGCGTCTCCGGCATGACGATTTATGTCTGGTTCGGATTTGCCGGCCCCGCGGGAATGCCGAAGGCGATTGTCAACGAGCTGCATGCCGAAGTGGTCAAGGCGCTTGCGGCACCGTCAGTGAAGGATCAGTTTATTAGACAGGACGCCGAATTCGTGGGCAGCAGCCCGGCGGAATTCTCCAAACTGATTCACAACGAACTTCAACTCTGGGCCGAAGTCATCAAGTCAGCCGGCATTACGGCACGATAAAAATGCGGAAAGTCCAGCCTGGGGGTGGCGAACCGGCACCGGCTTTGAGAAATGCCGTGAGTGAAAAGAGGGAAAATATGAGTTTAGGTCTGGAAGAGAAGGTTGCAATAGTAACTGGCTCCGGCGAGACAGTGGGAAAGCAGATTGCCATGACCTTGGCCGCCGAGGGCGCAACGGTGGTCATAAATGACATATTTCCAGAGAAGGTCGAAAGGACTGTTGCCGAGCTGAAAGCAAAGGGCCATCAGGCCCTGGGAATTACGGCAGATGTTACTGCCTATAAGCAGGTCGAGGCCATGATAGGTCAGGTGATGAAGGATCTCGGCAGAATAGATATATTGGTGAACAATGTTGGCATAGCGTGGGGCCCGTACGGGCCCAAGGGCCGCGGCTGGTTCTACGACCAGGACCCGGGTGAATGGGATGAGATCCTCGACCATAACATAGGCTGCACCATGAATTGCTCCCGGGCCGTCCTGCCGCACATGATGGATCGGCGCTACGGCAAAATCATAAACATATCTTCGGTGGGCACCATCGCATCGGTGGTTAAGACCTGCGTCTACCAGTCGGGCAAGGCCGCGGTCAACCAGTTCACCACGTCCCTGGCCGGCGAGGTCGGCCGCTATGGCATAAATGTCAACGCGGTTATCACGGGCTATACCGTAGGCCCACGCGACGCCCTGGTGGAATCGAGGCGGGAGACGCATCCGGAGGAGTACCGCAAACGCATGGAGCATAAGGACCGGATGATGGCGGTGACCCCTCTGGGCAGGATGGGGACGGGCGAAGATTACGCCGATGCGGTGGCCTTCCTCGCCTCGGACAAGGCTTCATACATCACGGGGCATCTGCTGCGCGTTACCGGAGGCTTCCCGCAGATACTGGAATACTCTTCCGGAGCCATTCCCGGCCAGGGCCGCGACTGAGCTTCCTGCCAGCCTTTGGCGTGATCGCAAATGAATTATTGTGAATAACATATGTCCGTGACAATCTCCCAGCGTAGAATTTCTACAAGTTGGTCAATGAGCGGTAGGCGGCGCGCATGGGTGAGCTGCGGCCGTCTTTTGGCCCCGGCACTCGGCGTTTTCGCCGTGCTCCTGGTGCTGCCGGCGCCAGCCTCCGCGCAGACTTACCCTGCGCGTCCGATCCGGTTGATCGTGCCTTACCCGCCCGGCGGCGCCATCGATATGGTCGGCCGCATCGTGGCGCAGAAGCTGGGCGAGCGTGTCGGCCAGACCGTCGTGGTCGACAATCGCGGCGGTGCCGGCGGCGTGATCGGCGCCGGACTGGCGGCCAAGGCCCCGCCTGATGGATATACGATTTGCGTATGTAGTTCGAGCACCATGGTCACCAGCCCGTTCCTGACCGCCACGCCTCCTTATGACGTGTACCGCGATTTCGCCGCGATCACCAATATGTTGTCGGTGCCCTATCTGTTGCTGGTGCGTCCAGGCGCCGGTATCAGTTCGGTGAAAGACCTGGTCGCGCTGGCGAAGCAAAAACCGGGTACGCTCAACTACGGCTCGGCCGGTACCGGCAGCACTGCGCACCTCGCTGCGGCGATGTTCGTTTCGATGGTGGGAATCGATGTCGTGCACGTGCCATACAAAGGCAGCGCGCAGGCGGCAACCGAGCTGATCGGAGGACAATTGCAGTTCGTCTTCGAGGCGATCGCCGGCGGAGCGCAATACGTCAGGAGCGGACAGTTGCGCGCGCTTGGCACCTCGACGCTCAAGCGCACGACGATTCTGCCCGACCTGCCAACCATCAGCGAAGCAGGCGTGCCCGGCTTTGAAGTGAGCACCTGGCACGCGATCTTCGCGCCGGGCGCCACGCCGCTGCCGATCATCGCAAAACTCCATCGCGAAATCGTCGCGGCCATCAACGAGCCCGAGACGCGTAATCGGCTCACGGGAATCGGCGCCGAACTGGTCGGCAGCACGCCGCAGGAGCTGCGTGCGCTCGTCGAGCGGGAGTCGCCCCGGTGGGAGAAACTCATCCTCCAGATGGGCATCAGGGCGAAATGAGCGGACGCTGTTTTTACGCATTTTCTGACAGGGGGTAACCATGATTTACGAGATGCGGACAACCGACATCAAGCCGAAATTTGTGCCGGAAGTCGAAAAGCGCTTTGCCGAAGCCTATGGGTACCGCAAGAAACACTCGCCGCTCGCGGCGTTCTGGCATACCGAGTTCGGCCCGCTCAACCAGATCATTCACGTCTGGCCATACCAGAACCTCGAGGAGCGCGCGCGCATCCGCGCCGCTGCCGTCAAGGACGGCACCTGGCCGCCCAAGATCAAGGAGTTCATCGTGAATCAACGCTCGGACATCATGATTCCGCTCTCGGTCTCGCCGGAAATCAAACCCGGCAAAATGGGTCCCTGCTTCGAAATGCGCATCTACACCTATGCGCCCGGCGAGCTGCCGAAGCTCATGAACCTTTGGGAAATGGCTGCTCCCCGGCGCATCCAGATCAGCCCGCTGTGCGCGGCGTGGTACTCCGAACTCGGCGGACTCAACAAGTTCGTCCACATCTGGGGCTACCCGTCAGTCGAACTGCGCAACGAGACGCGCAAGAAAGCCGCGGCGACCGGGTGGTGGCCGCCCTCAGCCTACGCGAAAAAGGAAAATGTGCCGGGCTACGAGCTGGTTGCCCAGGAAAACAAGCTGCTGATGCCGTCCGCCTTCTCTCCGCTGCAATAACGCAAACAATCCGGATAATAAGGCACCCGGTTGTGCCGGATGGCGGGCACGTTCACCGGCTTTTCAGGATGCGCCGCCCGACTTCTGATGGTTCTTGATCTCCTCGACCAGCACCGGCAGCATCGAAGTCATACCGTGCAGGTTCGACAAACCAACAACTTCCAAAGCCTCCAGCATCTCCTCCTCCGTCGCTCCGAATTTCAGGGCGGCGCGCAGGTGGACCCTGAACCCGAATTCATAAAACGAAAATGCATTGAGGCACATCATGATGATCTCTTTCGTCTTGCGGGGCAGGCTGTTCCGGTGGTCCAAAACGTGGGTCACTTCATTATGGAGGATCTCCAGGAGTTCCGGATCGCGCTCCGCCAGTAACTTCGGCCACAGACGCGCAAAACCGCGTTCCCTTTCCACGCGTTCAAGAACTTCCTTCGCCTTTTTCTCATCTACCTTGGCCATTGAATAAATCTCCGTTCAGTGGAAAGTGCGGGGTTGCAGGATGCCGCATAAGCTAGGCGATCTCGCGCGGGAAGTCAACGCGGCTATCATCTGCGCGCGCCTGTCATCGAGTGATTTTTTGCAACGATTGACAGTGTGATCCGTGTGTCGCAACATTACGTCCAGCGATATCCTCACGATCCTTCGACTTGCGGAAAACGGTGGCGGATTTTATGGCCTCGAGGAGGCCGCATGCGTTGTGACCATCGCTGCAGAAGTATCGACAGGCAAACGGAATCTCCGATGGGATTCGACGATGAACGCTTGCTGAATTGCCGCCTTGCCGAAGGAGACTTGAATGGCTGAGATTCAGTCCGTTGCAGTTATTGGAGCAGGCACCATGGGCAACGGCTTGGCGCAAAGCTGTGCCATGGCGGGCTTGACTGTAGGGCTTGTCGATACCGAGGAGCGCTTCCTCCAGCGCGGGCTCGATAATGTCAGGACCAGTCTTGCGCGCTTCGTGCGGTCGCAAAAGCTGTCACAGGAACAGGCCGACGCCAGCTTTGCCCGGATTCATCCTTCAACCGCGCTGGCTGAGGCCGTCGCAAACGTCGATATCGTAATCGAAGTGGTACCCGAGTTGATGGAACTCAAGCAGGCCGTGTTCCGGCAGCTGGCGAAGGCGGTGAAGCCCGGCACGGTGATGGCGACCAATACTTCACAATTGAGCATTACTGCCATTGCTTCCGCAGTTGACCGCCCCGAAGACGTCATTGGAACGCATTTCTTCAACCCGGTGGTATTAATGCGCCTGGTGGAGATCGTGCGCGGCCTGAGAACTTCCGAGCATGCGCTTGAAGCCGCATTGGAGCTGACGCGCAGGCTGGGCAAGGAAGCCGCCATATGCAAGCGCGATACCGTAGGTTTCATCACGACCCGCGCCATCGTCGCGCTGCGGCTGGAATGCATGCGCATGTACGAAGAGGGCATCGCCTCAATCGAGGACATAGACCACGCGATGCGACTGGGCTTCAACCATCCCATGGGGCCTTTCGAACTCAACGACTTCAATGGCCTCGACGTGGGATTGAACAACGCATTGTCGCTGCGCGATGCCTACGGCGAGAGATTCTCACCGCCCCAAAGTCTTGTCACGCGGGTCAAAGCGGGAATGTTGGGCCGCAAATCCGGCGCGGGCTGGTACGACTATTCCGACGCCAAGACCAAGCTGGAGCACTGACATGAACGCACCTCTCAACGTCGGCCTGATGGTTCCCATCAATAACACGACCTTCGAAGGCGAATTGCTCGCGTGGCTGCCCGCCGGGTCGACCTGCACCACGCTGCGCATCCCGCGGGGCAAGGATCTGCTGACCCCCGCAACTCTTCCCGCCTACAAGGCCCAGGCGCTGGCGCTCGCCGAGCGCTTCGCCGGCCCGGGAATCGATGTCGTCGCCTACGGCTGTACCGCTGCGGGTTTCATCGACGGACCCGCCGGCGACGCTGAACTCGCGCGCCAGCTTGCGGCAACCACCGGCAAACCAGTGGTAACCACCGCGCGCTCGATGGTGCTCGCGCTCAACGAGGCGGGCGCACGCAACATCGCGCTCGTGACGCCCTATCTGGACGCGGTCAATGTGCAGCTGAAGGCGTTTCTTGCCGACGGCGGAATCCGCGTGCAGCGCTTCGACAGCTTTTACGCTGCCAACGTCGACGAACTCGGGCGCATTGGTTCCGCTGCGGTGGCCGAGCTTGCGCGCAAGACCATGAGTGATGATTGCGACACGCTTTTCATCGCCTGCGCGCAACTTCCGACCCGCGGGATACTCGACGAGTTAAGGCGGGAATTCGGGCGCCCGGTGCTGTCTGCCAACTGGTCGACGACGCGCTACGCGATCCGCGCCGCTGCGCTGCAAGCCAGTACGCAAACGGCGGCGATCGCGTCGTGAACTTGCGGCCTCACCGTGCCCGGATCTGACGCAATTTCCGGCGCAGCCGAAAACAAGCTGGTCATTTATTCAGCCGCGGAACGGCGCTATTGCGAGGGACTCCTCGCCGGCTTCAGCCGGCGTCATCCCGGCATCACACTTGATTTTTGCTTCGGCATCAGCGTCGCACTTCACCAGCGCTACCTCGCGGAACTCGCCACCGGCCAACCGTCCGCCGACGTCCTCTGGAGTTCGGCGATGGATTTGCAGATGGGCCTTGTACTCGAAGGCAAAGCGATCGCGTACGCGAGCCCCGAGGCACGCGCGCTTCCCGCGGGCGCCATTTACCGCGACCTCGCCTACGCCACGACGCTCGAGCCGCTGCTGACGCTGGTAAACCGCGACTGTTTCGATGCGCGTGTTCCGGCCGGCTCGCTCGCGGAAATTGCCGCCGCCATCGGCCGCGATCCCGGGAGCTTCCGCGGGCGCGTCGCTTCGTACGATATCGAGCGCAATGGACTCGGGTTCCTCGCGCTGCTGCTGGAAAGCCGCCGCAACACCGATTTTCGCGCGTGCCTGCGAACGCTCGCCCGCTGCAAGCCGAAGATCTTCGGTTCGAATCCGCTGCTCGTCGGGGAAGTGGCCAGCGGCCGGGCGGCGCTCGGTTATCACGTGCTCGGTTCGTACGCTTTGCGCGCGGTGGCATCGAATCCGTCGCTCGCGGTCGCCGCGTCGCATACGCCGGCGCTTGCAGTATCGCGCGTCGCCTTGATCTCGTCACGCGCGCCGCACCCGCGCGCCGCGAAACTTTTTATCGATTACCTGCTGTCGCGCGACGGCCAGCAGCGGCTGCTGGAAGCCGGCCTCTTCCCCATCCGTAACGACGTCGGCGTGGCGCCCGGAGGCGCGAACGTGTCACCGCTACGCATCGATCAGGGATGCGGCGAGCTGCTCGACGCCGGCCAGCGGCGCGAGCTCCTGGAACTATGGCGCTCGACGATCGCCGGCACCGACGCATCAGCGTAGGTCGGGGTACGCGCAGCGTTCCCCGGCATCCCCCAAGCGTCAGGTAGCCGCCACTGCGGCAACCTGACACTAATTCCGCAGCAGCTTTCCCAGCTCGCGCGCCGACTTTGCCATATCCAGGGTCTGTACCGCGGCGACGATCGCCGCGGGATCGCGCTTGAGCGGCGAGAGCCCGGCAAGCCGGGTGAATTTGGCGATACGCTCTTCGCCCGTGCACGGGTCCGCGGCGGTCCCGTGCGGATCGAGCGTCGCCGCTTCCTTGACCTCGCCGTTATCGAGGTGCAGCAGCACGCGCGAACCAAACTGTTTGGGATAGACTGCTTCGCTCTGCGGATCAACGCATACTTCGACGCGCTCCGCAATCGCGCGTCGCACAGGATCCTTGATTGCTTCGAGACTGAAGGCATGGGGATCGCCGGCATCTGCCGTCAATGCGACTGCAACACAGTAGGGAATGCTGTATTGCGCTTCCATGGTGTCGGATGGCGACTTGTTGCCGTTGTACTTGACCGCAAACTCGCTGGTTGCGACGGTGACTTTCCTGATTCGCGCTGCCTCCAGAGGCTGCGGGCCGCGCAGCGCCAGCAATAATTGCACCACCCCCTGGATCCAGCCGCAAACCGGATACACCTTGACCCACACCTCGTTGATCGCCCAGCGCTCGCCCAGCGCCTGCCACAACTGATCGGGCTCGGCCGACTGACCGCCAAACACTTCGAGCAAGCCGAAGCGGCCGTCGACGGCGGCCGCCGGGCCCGTGAATCCGCGCCGCGCAAGCTGGCTCATGCGCACTCCGGCCGCGGCAGCGCGGCCCGCGTGCATGCGCTTGACCATGCCGCCGCCGCTGCCGCCGGCAAAGCTCTTGATTCCGGAGGCCGTGGAGCACGCAAGCCCGACCGCGCAGCTGAGTTGCTCCGTCGGCAAATCCATCACGACACCGGCAGCGATGGCCGCGGCAACGGGACCGACGACGCTGGTCTTGTGAAATCCGCGGTGCGACGGCTCGAGCCCCAGCGCAAGGCTCAGCCGCGACATCGCCTCGTAGCCGGCAATAATGCCGCGCAGCAGGCGCTCACCCGTGGCGTCGGCCGATTCGGCCGCCGCTACCACCGCGGGTACTATGACGGTGCCCGGATGGATGATCGACGACGGAATCAGGTCATCGAGCTCGAAGCCGTGAATGGCCGTGCCGTTGCACAACGCAGCCGCGGCGGCGGCAGTGGTCCCGCTGTGGCCATAGATCGTGCACGCCCCCTGCGGGCGTTCGGCTGAAATCTCCTCGGCCATGATTTGCGCCCACGGTTGCCCGGAACCGAACAAGCCGCATCCCAGCGCATCGAGCAGGCACCCTTTCGCCTGTTCCACGAGCGACTGCGGCAACGGAGCGGCGCCGAGCGCATTCGAAAATTCGATCAAACGCAGGGCCGGGCTCTTGGACGGCAACGACTCAAGTTTCATATTGACTCCTGATTTCAGGCGGACAATTCAAGTATCTGCGAATAAACCCGGTCGTCCACTTCGATCACGCCGGCTGCCTGCGCTTGCCTGCGCTTGAGCAGGCTGCCTTCTCCCGGAATGCGCACTCCCGACACGCCATCGGCCGGCCGCGTCGCGTGAACCGTTGCCCTGAATTCGGACACGCGGGATTTGAACTGTCCGTCCGGCATCAGCAACGCCGGATCCATTACCATGAAGAAAAGCCCATAGTTGCCGATGCCGTCGACCACCACCGGGCTGCCCGCGAGTATCCCCAGCAGTTGCGACACCATGGAAAGCCCGCTTCCGCGGCGTCCGCCCCACGGCAGAAACGCGCCGGCCAGTGCTTCATTGGGGTCGACTGTCGGTCGGCCGCCCGCGTCGACAGCCACCCCCGCGGGAATCGCTTCGCGTTTGGCCGCGCTCAATACGACATCCCCCCACGATGTGGCCGAGGTGCCAATATCGATGATCACGGGATCGTCGTCCTCGCACGGAAACGCGATGGCAAACGGATTCGTTCCCATGACGCGGTCGATACTCCCGAACGGCGCCACGAGCGCCGTCGTGTTGGTGGTATGCATTGCTACATAACCTTGCCGGGCCGCGCGTTCGACATAATATGCCAGGCGCCCGCTGAACCAGGTGTTGTTGGCGCCCACGATCGCGACGCCGCTTTTGCCGCAGATTTCGATCGCCTTGTCGATCGCGGTAATCGACACGGCATATCCAATGTTATCTCCGCCGTCGATGAGGGCTGAGTTCGCGGTTTCATGCACAACGCGGATCTCCGCGGGCGGCGGTCTTTTTTGCAGCGCCTCCACGATCGCCAATAAACGCGCCATGCTCGAAAACTCGTGTCCGCACATCGCGGCATCGACCAGATGCTCGGCGACCAGGCGCGCGTGCCGCTCGGATATGCGATGCCGCGTCAACGTGCGTACGGCCAATGCATTGGCTGCGGCGATGGTCAACTGCATGATTTGAGAGATGCCGTGAGAACGCTCAGGTCAGTGAGTGTTTCGAGCCCCATCACCAGGTCGCGCACCCGCGCGCCGCCGCCCGGCAGGATGTCTTTGGTCAGCGTCAGGAATTTTGCCTCGATTTCCGCGGCGCTCAACGGACATTCCGGCTCGCCCTTCGCATTGGGGATATAGCCGCTGGAGCGCCGGCCGTCCGCCAACACGATTTCCGCCGCTGCAGCGCGCTTGTCCGGATAACCCTCATCGAGCTTCTTGTCGACCTCGACGTGTATCCTCGCCATCATCGCCCGGATGCGCGGGTCGGCAACTTTCGCATCCGTGTACTGGAAAACCGACGCGTCGCCATTGACCAGTGCCGCGGCGACCGCGAAAGCAACGCTGAACTGCGCTTCATTGCCGTTGGCCGGCGAGTGTATCTCCGCCGCATAAGTCACGGAGTCGACCCGGATCAGGATACTCGCAATACTCTCCGGCTTGATCGCGTTGCTCTTTACCACGTCCTGCACCACGTCAACGGGCGCGTGGTTCCCGCGGCAACCACCGTGAACTTTGATATAGGTTTCGAAGATACGAAAGTCGGTGCCAAGTCCGGTCAGCAGGTCGGCAGTGGCCGGGTTCTCCGCAAACGCTTTCAGGAAACCGCCTTCGAGTATGCTGTCCGCGCCCTGCGCGCCGTATTGGGCGAACAATGCGGCCACGATACCGCCCTCGCAGCTGCGCGCGACCTGTATCGGCTGACTTCCCGAACTCTTGAGCGCTTCTTTCAGCCCCACGCCCAGATTACACGCAATCGCCAGCGCATTTTTCGCGGTTTCCGGCGAAAAGCGCAGGAGGTTCGCACACGCCGAGGCCGAGGCCGCCGCGCCGAGCACCGCCGTGCTCTGAAATCCGCGCACCACCGTGGACGGATATATCGCCCGGCCCAATCGCAGGAAAATCTCGTAGCCCGCGGCGACCGCGGCGATCAGATCCCGCCCTGACGCGCGCTCGGTTTCGGCGAGCGCCACTGCGCTGGGAATGACCACGGGTGACGGATGGCCGCCGGTAAACCGCGAGCCGTCGTCGAGATACAGCGCGTGCGACTGGAAGCTGTTGAGCATGGCTGCGTCACGCAGCGCGAGCTTTTTCCCCAAACCCCAAACAGTGGCCTCACCGGCGCCTCCGAGAACCGGCAACAGCTGTTTGTGGCAACCCAGATGGTAGCCCGCGAGCGCGGCCGCGAACAGATCGAGCACGCGCAGCTTGACTGTGCCGATCACGTCGGCGGGCAGGTTCTCGTAGCGCGTTTGCGCAATGAATTTTCCGAATTCGTTTACGAGCATAGTCGTGTCTCAAAAAATCCTAAAGAAACTCCTTCCCCTTTGACGGGAGAAGTCCAAAGCAACTCCTTCCCCCTTGACGGTCAACCAAGTAGAAACCAGGAAATAACCGACATGCAATTTCGCCTTGAAATCATTAGTACCCCTTGTGCTCGGAAAAGATGTGGGTAAAGATCAGCCCTGAAGGAAGGGGATTCCTACGGCGTTACGCAGGGGCGAACCCATGTGTAGTCGCTTTGGCGGGTTCCTGCTTCACAGAGCGGCCTGACTGCGCCAACTCTCCACAGGCTAACAAGCGATGTCCTCGCTCTAAAACATTGATCGCGCCGACGAGGTCGGCATTGTTCTCGTACCCGCAGTCCACGCACTTGAACTGCGCCTGGGTCTGGCGGTTCTCCGTCGCCACATGGCCGCAGGCCGGACACGTCCGGCTCGTGTTGCGCGGGAGAACTGCCAGCACTGCACCGCCCAGCCAGGCCTGCTTGTATTCCAGTTGCCGCCTGAACTCGAACCATCCCTGATCGAGGATGGACTTATTCAGGCCGGACTTGGCTTTGACGTTGTGGCCTGGCGCTTCGCTGCTGCCTGCCGCTGATTTGGACATATTCCGTACCTGCAAGTCCTCGATACACACTATCGCGTGGTTTTGGCTGATCGCGGTCGTGGCTTTGTGCAGGAAATCGCGGCGGACATTGGCGATGCGGGTGTGAATTTTCTGGGAAATCGCGGCGGACATTGGCGATGCGGGTGTGAATTTTCTGGACGCGCGCTTTCGCCTTCTTCCAGTTATTGCTGAATTTCTGTTTGCGGCTCATTCGTCGTTGGTACTTGGCGAGCCGTATTTGGTGCTTCCTGAAGGCGTTAAGCGGTTCAATATGGCTGCCATCGCTCAAGGTGGCGAAACGGGCAATGCCTACGTCGATACCGACGATAGCGGTGGCCGGATGTACCGGCGGTTCGACTTCCCGTTGTGTTTGAATCGACACGAACCACTTGCCGCCCGACTGGCTCACTGTGACGTTGCGCAACTCGCCTAGCACGTCCCGGCTGTTGCGATAACGCAGCCAGCCGAGCTTGGGCAGGAAGAGGCGGCTGTTGGCCTGATCGAGTTTGATCTGTTTTGGATCGGGATACCGGAAGCTGTCACCACTGCCTTTGCGTTTGAAGCGCGGGAAGTCGGCACGTTTGGCAAAGAAGTTTTTGTACGCCTTCTCCAGGTCTTTCAAGGCATGTTGCAGTGGGTGGCAGGGCGCTTCCTTGAGCCACGGGGATTCCGTTCCGTTACGCCATTCCGTCAGGTGTTTCGCCATGGCCACATAGCCAATGAACTTGTTTCCAGCCTCGTGATTCTCTTTTTGCAACGCCATCGCCTTGTTGAACAGGAAGCGACACGCGCCCGCGAAGCGGCGCATATCGCGCTGCTGCTCACCGAGAGGCTGAAGTTCGTACTTGTAGGCTTGGAGGCGTTGCATGGACAGATTATAGTTTTGTCTATGCGCAATGACAACGATATAAGAGAGGGCAGACACTGCGTATTTCTGATGCATGCTCACTTGGTCTTTGTGACTAAAGTCAAAAACAAGCACGGCTACTCCGTCCGCGCTATCCGTCCCCGCCCTGAAGGGCGAGGTCGTGCCGCGCACCCGATCAAGTGATATTATCTGATCGATTTGAATCAGATCACCTGATGCCATGACCCTCAAGCAACTCGAAACATTTTACTGGGTTTGCCGTCTGGGCGGATTCGCTGCCGCGGCCAAACACCTGCACTCGACGCAATCGGCGGTATCGATGCGCATCCAGGACCTCGAAGGCAGTCTCGGCGTGCCGTTGTTCGACCGCAACCAGCGCTCCGCCAGACTGACCGCAAAAGGTCAGGACCTGATCCAGTATGCCGAGCGCCTGATGTCGGTCGCGTCCGAAATCCGGCATCGCATCGGCGATCCCAAAGTGCTGTCCGGGACAGTCAGGCTCGGCGTCACCGAATTCGTGGCGGTTACATGGTTGCCCGCGCTGGTTGCCGCGATCAACGAAAACTATCCCGACATCGCGCTTGAGCTCGACGTCGATCTGACGCTTACGCAGTTGCGCAAACTGCAGAACGGCGACCTTGACGTCGCGGTGCTGCCCGGGCCCATCGAAGAACCCGGGCTTACCAACGTGCCCCTGGGATCGGTCGAGTTTGCCTGGATGGCGAGCCCCAAGCTCGGCGTGCCCCGCGAGAAGCTCACGCCGCGCGATCTTCATGCCTGGCCATTGCTGACGCTTACTCATGATTCGAACCTGCACAAACTGATGGCCAAGTGGTTTGAGGCGAGCAATGCGACCATCCGGCGCGCCAACGCCTGCAACAGCATTGGCGTGCTGGCCGCGCTCACGATGGCCGGACTTGGTGTGAGCTACCTGCCGCGCGAACACTTTGCACGCGACATCAGCGACGGCCGGCTGCAGTTGCTCGATATCGAGCCAAAACTTCCTGACCTCGAATACTTCGCGATTTTTGAGAAGCGGCAGATCCAGCCGCTGTCGCAAAACATCGCGCAGCTTGCGCAGCAATACAGCACCTTCCGGAAGGCAGGGATCGGGGTACCCAAAGGTCAGCGCGCGCCGGTCGCCGGCTAGCCCTAAAAGTACCACTTCGGCCCGCGCAGATTCGCAAGCAGCCCGCGTACTTCCGCGACGGTAAGCACGGTCGGCTTTCTGACCGGACGCTTGGCGCGAACGATATCGTCGAGCCATGGCAGCGGTTCACCCATCACTTCTTTGTAGAGAAAGAGCAACGCCGCCAGCGCCTGATTCTGGGTGGCGGCAGCCACGCCTCCCTCCACCGCAAGGTGACTCAGGAATGCGGTGATCTCTGGTGCGCCGAGTTCACGCGGGGCCGCTTACCGGAAAAAACAATGAACCGCCTGATCCAGTAAAGATAGGCCTGCCCGGTGCGAGGGCTGTAGTGCCGCGCACCAATAGCGGCACGCAGCGATTCGAGCAGCCGGGGGCGCGCGACGGCGACTTGAGACGGCCCTCGATTGCCATTGTCATCCATGTTTCCCCCCATTCCAGTCGGCGAATTGCGCCGGACGTATAGGAGGGGTAACGTATCGGGTGGAAGATCGATTACGGGCTATGACTTAAGTAATAGCCAGTGTTAATAGACTTTGTGTCAACGAACATCCGGCATATAATTTTTGGTAATTAATTTCCGTCAACGAATTCTAGTTAGGCCGTGTGTTCTCCTGGATTGCCCGTCGCAAGCGTCGGCGCGAATGTCATCCGAATCGCGTCTACCAGCCCCGCCCAGGGGACGCGCAGTCAATTCATGCTTGTGCCATTCGAGCCGGCATCGGCAGGTAACCACGCGGCCCCGGGTGGTTTCGGACACGCCATCACTCCAGCATGCGCCATCAATGACTCCGCGCAATCGCATACCGTCATTGAAATGGAACGGCCGCCGCGGCGATAACGGCCACACCCTCGCGCTTTCCACCGCCGGGCCGCTTGTCGCATCGGTCGAGGACGGGAGACTGGGGGCGGTGGTTCTAAATGACGCTGTCAATCGCCCGAGTCGGCTTGCTTGCGTCCTCGTGCGAGGTGGCGCAGTATCGTGCTCATGACCGCAATCGAGATGCAAAGGCTGCGCTTCGTGGAAACATTCTCGCCTAACCGCGCGGTCGAAAATGACGCTATGCGAGCGTTGCTCGCGCGCGCATTTCACCGCAAACGTTAGGCACCATCAAACTCGCAGGAGCACATTCATGGCAATCGGTTGGCTCGCAGTACTACAAAGCGTTCCATGGTCTGAGGTCATCAGCAATGCGCCCAAGGTTGCTGATGGGGCCATGAAGCTGTGGAACGCGGTTGCCAGGAAGCCGTCTCCGCCAGAGGTTTCTGATTCGAGCACGCAGCCAGCCGCTCCGCCCGAATCTCAAAGGATAGCCGCGCTAGAAACCCGTGCCATCGCATTGGAAGCTGCGGTGTCCGACTTGCACGCCCAAATGCTCGCATCCTCCGAACTCATTAAGGCACTCGCCGACCAAAACGCACAGTTAATCCAGCGCATTGAAAACAATCGGGTGCGCGTGCTGTGGCTAAGCGCAGCAACCGCCGTGGTTGCAGTTGCCGCACTGCTTGGCATACTTCTGGCGTTCTCGTGGCATGGCGCCTAACCCATCCATCAATACGGACGCGGGCGATAATGCCGCCCGCGCCGGTTATGTCAGACGTTAGACCTCAATAGACGCATAGGCGCTATTCGAAATGGATTCCCAACAAAGAAGACTACCTCTAGAGGATCATCTTAGTGATTGCCAATTCAAGGCCATCGGCCTAGTCATTGCGGAGTGGGCGGCAATAGAACGATCATTGCTGTATATCCTGTGCGACCTCACCGTGCCGAATGCTCCTGAGTATGAAAATTATGCACCCGCATTGCTTCTTGCGACAGGGATGAACTACAGAACACTTCTTGGATTAATGGTGGCAATCGCACAAGTTCGTTTTCCGTCCGATACAAAGGAATTTCAGAAAATCGTCGATGATCTTCAGAACTCTGCGAGTAAACGAGATATTTTTGCGCACAGCGCTTGGAGTCGAGGCAAGAAGGCAGACGCAATTGGAAGCGTTCAGTTGAAATCTGTGGGTGGCATAAAGCAAACCGCCCGCGAGTACACTACTTCCGAAATAAGACAAGTTGC
>JACPTJ010000185.1 GCA_016192835.1 Betaproteobacteria bacterium | reverse complement strand
GTCGCGACGTGCGCCGCGGTTGCGGGGCGGTCCGCACGCGCAATTCCACCATTTATCGGTCGACCTGACCGACGCCGGTGCCGCGCGCGCTGCGCTTGCCGGCTGCACCGACGTTACGCATATGTTCCATTGCGCCAACGACGCCCGGCCCGCGACGCGGCTCACTATGATAGCCAACACGCTCGATGCCATCGAAGCGGTTGCACCCGGGTTCGCCAATATCAACCTGCTGCAGGGCACCAAGTATTATGGCAGCTACCTCGGTCCGTTCAAGACGCCGGCGAAGGAGAGCGATCCGCGCGTGCCGGGGGGTGACTTCTATTACTCCGAAGAAGACCTGGTAATGAGGCGGCAGCAGGGCAAGCGCTGGACCTGGACCGGGGTGCGGCCAACCGCGGTGTGTGGATATGCGGCAGGTAATCCGGTGAATCTTGCCACCGTGCTCGCGATTTACGGCTCGCTCGCGCGCGAGCTCGGGCTACCGTTCGGGTTCCCCAGCACGGCGGCCTGCTTCAACGCGCTGATCCAGGTGATCGACGCGGAGCTGTTGGCGCGATCGGCGATCTGGGTGTCGACGACGGCGGGTTGCGGCAACCAGGCTTTCAACGTGAGCAACGGCGACATGTTTCGCTGGAAATACATGTGGCCTGCGCTCGCCGGATTTTTCGGGCTTGAAGCGGCCGGGCCACAGCCGTACTCGTTGAAGCAATTCCTCTCCGACAAGCAGCCGCTGTGGGAAGCGATGACCCGCAAATACAGCCTCAAGCCGTTTCCATTCGAGCGCACCCCGGACTGGGCGCAGGGTTCGTTCTCCCCGCCCAATTCGCGGCTGGCGTGCGAGTACGACTTCATTTCCGACACGTTGAAAGTACGGCAGAGCGGTTTCTCGGAAGTCATCGACAGCGAGCAGATGTTTCTGGGAATGTTCGCGCGTTTCCGGAACGAGAAGCTGATTCCCTGATCGCGGCGCCGGCAGGCGGTCCAGCAAGACCGATCGGAGGACTTCGAAAATTCCGTGCTGCAAGCCGGCTGAAAACGCCCGGACGGTCGGAAAAAACTCCTTTTCCGCCGTCGCCTCGGAGCAGCCGCGGTGCGGGACACAGCTTGCTTCGCTTTCGTGTTTGGAATAGATTGCTCGGTAATTCACCGATGTTTCCGCTCAGCACTCGCTCGGATCGCGGGCATCTTCCGGGGAGAAGGGATTGTTGTGGCAAGTGCCGCGGACGTCAAAGTGTGGGCCGCACGGGCGATGACCACCGTGCTGGCCGAGATCGGCGCCGAATTCGAGAAGACAACAGAGCACAAACTTGTTCTGGAGACCGACATCGTCGCCAATTTCATGCGGCGGGTCGATGCGGGCCAGCAGTTCGACCTGCTGATCGGCGGGATGCCGGGGCCCGACCGGCCGCTCGGCGGCGACAAGGTCGTTGCGCAGTCACGCACGC
Source organism: Betaproteobacteria bacterium (assembly GCA_016192835.1). Lineage (GTDB taxonomy): Bacteria > Pseudomonadota > Gammaproteobacteria > Burkholderiales > SG8-41 > PALSA-1004. Next base: position 33,282 of record JACPTJ010000185.1, on the reverse strand, counting down.
CGCTGGCGCGGTCCGGCATCGGGGTGCAGGTACGCGCCGGCGCGCCCAAGCCCGATGTGAGCACGGTCGATGCGTTCAAGCGCACGCTGCTGGAGGCGAAATCGATCGGCTATCTGAAGGTCGCCGCCAGCGGCGTCTACCTGGCCGGATTATTCGAGCGGCTCGGAATTGCCGCAGCCGTCAATGCCAAGGCGCGGCGGCCGGAGGCCGATATCGTCTCCAAGATGGTGGCGGCAGGCGAGGTCGAGCTTGGCATGGTGATCATCACTCAAATCATGACGACGCCGGGTGTCGAGCTGGTCGGCCCGCTGCCCGAGGAGATCCAGTCCTATGTCTGGTTTGTCGCCGGTGTCAGCACCAATGCGAAAGAGCCGGAAGCCGCCATGGAGCTGATCCGTTTCCTCAAGACTCCGAAGGCTGCCGCCATCATGAAGACGCAGGGCATGGACCCGCTGTGACGAGAAAGGAGAGGTCCCGGGGGACCGGGGCCTCCCGACGGCAGAAGCGGCGCCGGGTACACGCGGTGAGACTTGCGCGCAAACCACAATCAAGGTAACAATACCGACCATTCCGTCCGCCGGGGGAAGTTTGACGAGGCCACAGGCGGGGGAGATACAAGTAGCCACCGGGGTTCGAGTGCGGGAAGGCCCGTTCATGTTGCTGCGCGGGGAGGGAAATCATGCGGACCGCTTCGTTTGTTGTAATGATCTTGCTTGGAGTTTCGCTGTGTTTTGGCGGCGAAAGTTATCCAGTCAAGCCGGTGCGCGTAATCGCGCCGATGGCGCCCGGGAGCCTCCTCGACATAACCGCGCGCATGATTTCGCAGCAGCTGTCGGAACAACTCGGGAGATCGTTCGTCGTTGAAAACCGCGCAGGCGCAAGCGGCACCATCGGCAACAACTACGTGGTGAGATCAGTGCCGGATGGGTACACGCTGCTGTGGATCGGTCCTGGTACCGCGACGGTGCCCAATCTCCACAAGTCCATACCGTACGATACGATCAAGGATCTCGCCCCGATTACACAAATCGGCGGCGCCGCGCAGGTGCTCGTGGTAAATCCCTCGCTCAACGTCACTACGCTCAAGGAATTCATTGCGCTCGCGCAGGCGAATCCGGGGAAATTCAACTACAGCTCGGCGGGAGCGGGCGCCATAACGCATCTCGCCTCGGAGCTTTTCAAAATAGCGGCCAAGGTCGACGTCTCGCACATCCCATACAAAGGCGGCGGGGAGATGACTTCTGCCGTGTTGAGCGGTCAAGCCCAGATGCTGCTCACCGGCATACCGACCGTAATCGCGCACATCAACAGTGGCAGGGTGCGCGCTCTGGCAGTTACTACTGATGGCAAACGGCTGCCCGTGTTACCCGACGTGCCATCGATGAGCGAAGCAGGGGTGTCCGGCATGTCGGTTTATTTCTGGTTCGGGTTGGGCGGTCCCGCGGGAATGCCGAAAGAGGTCGTCGACAAGCTGCACGCCGAGGTTGTGAAGGCGATCTCGCTGCCATCGGTGAAGGAGCGCTTTTTGGCGCAGGGGGCCGAATTGGTTGGCAGCAGCCCCGAGGAATTCGCCAGGCACATTCGCGATGAGCTTCGGCGCTGGGGCGAGGTCATCAAGTCTGCAGGCATTACGCTCGAGTAAGAATTCGGGCAATGCGGCGTGACGCGCTGTGCCGAGCGAATCGACAAGTTGGCGTGAAAATCGGGCTTGCGGTGAGGTCTTGCACCCAAGGCCAGCCGTGGTAGCGTTCGTTCATGCGCTGCGCAATTCAACCGTGCGCATGCTGGCACGGGGGATTTTCGGCATGCTCATTTGCATGAGCGTTGCCGGCGCCGCCATAGCGCAAAGCTTTCCGAGCCGTCCGATCCGCTTCATCGTGCCATTTCCGCCGGGGAGCGCGCCCGACTACATCGCGCGGATCGTGGGTCAGCACATGCAGCAAACCCTCGGGCAAAACATCGTGGTGGACAACCGGCCTGGAGCGCAGGGGCTGATTGGCGCCGGCGAGGCAATGAAAAGCACGCCGGACGGCTACACGCTGTTCGTTGGAAGCACCACGACGATGGCGGCCAACCTGAGCCTCTTCAAGAAGTTGCCCTACGACCCGGTCAAGGATTTCACGCCGGTCGCGCGTTTTATCACTTCGCCGCTGATGCTGGTGGTGAGAGCCGACTTCCCGGCGCGCAACCTGTCTGAGTTCCTTGCTTATGCCAGGGCGCGTCAGGGACAACTGTCATCCGGCTACGCGGCCGCTGGCATGCAGGTCGCGCTTGCGGAATTGAAGACGCGCGGCGGTATTGGCGTGCTCGAAGTGCCGTACAAAGGCGTGCCGCAGGCGGTGACCGATGTCCTCGGGGGCCAGATCACCTTTACGTTTGCGGATTCGGCGGTCGCGGTCACGCAGGCACAGGGCGGTAAAGTGAGAGTGCTTGCCGTAACGGGGAAGACGCGCACGACGCTCATGCCCGACATCCCGGCGATGGCCGAGGAAATTCCGGGCTTCGACGTCAGCATATGGAACGGGCTTTTCGTGCGCACCGGCACGCCGCGCGAGATCGTGGTCAAGCTCCACGACGCGAACAACAAAGCCGTGACGTCTCCCGATGTCAGCGCGCGCCTGATCGCGCTGGGACAGGAACCGGGTCCGATGACGATCGAGGAATTCCGCGCGTTTCAGATCGCGGAGATCAGGAAGTGGGCGGCTCAGATCAAGCAGGCGGGCATCCAGCCGGAGTAGCGACGCGGCACGAACTGCGTGCGCCGCCCGGCTACGCCTTGTCGAGCTTCACTGCCAGTGCCGGTGCCACCACTGCCAGTATCGGTACGTGAGTCGCCACGGCTTGGTGCATGCGTTCTCGATCGCGCGCCACCTGCCACGGAGACCGCCGTTGATAGTCAGCAGTCCCTTGATCTTGGCGCTCCAAGGAATCTGGATCGGGTAGCGCACGGAATCGACGCCCGGCAAGCCGTGCTCGGCGACGGAGCCCGCCAGCACGTGCAGCACTCGCGTTCCGCCTGCCTCGCTTCGCCCATAAACCGACCCGCCGATCTCCGCCGCCCGCGTACCGGCACGCGCTTCCATCTCGGCCGCCGGACCGAAATGGAGCGCATCGACCGGACACGCTTGCACACAGAACGGTGCGGTGCCCTGTTGGACCCGGTCGTGGCACATGGTGCATTTGGTTGCTCTCTTCGTGACGTTGTCCATCGCGATTACGTGCCACGGACAGGCATGCACGCAATACTCGCATCCGATACACGCCGCCTGATCGATGACGACAGGGCCTTCTTCGAATTTGGTGATGGCCTCCACCGGGCAGACGGCGGCGCAACTTGGATAGTCGCAGTGCATGCAACTGTTGCGCCCCCAGATGTGCGCCATGCCTTCCGTGACAGGCGGTTCGATCGTGAGCCAGGTCGAGGCGCCAATGCGGTAAGTGTCACCGCGTGGAAGGTCGTGCCAGTCCTTGCACGCCTCGATGCACTGGCGACAGCCGATGCATTTCGAAGCATCGAAGAGGATCGATCGCGCTTGGCCATCCAGCGCACGCGCGCTCGGGTAGGGCCGCCGTTCGCGAGTCGCAGAGGTCACGCCGGGTACCGGGCTCATGCGGGCTCTGCCCACTCTGCGAACTCGTTCAGCTCAAGCCGGGCGAGCGTGCTCGGAAGCGGGCGCCCCGACACTTCGTGCCGACCCGACAGGCGATAGTACTCCTGCGCAAGATCAGGCAGCCATCGTGCAACGGTAAAACCTTTGTGCTTGCCGTCCGGCACGGGCTCGAGGAAGCGCGGGCCCACGTCGGTCCAATCGTGTTCGGCTCGCCAGCCGCGCTGCGTGCCGAACAGGCTTTGAAGGACGATGGATCGATGGCCCACGTCAAGAGCTTCCTCAAGAGTGACGTCCCAGCCGGTGGTCGCATTGAGCGAGTCGATCATTGAGCGCGCTTGATCCGTCGCCATGAACGTCTCGACGGCGAACCAGCACACGCCCATCACTCCGCACGCCTGATGAAGCTCCTCGAGCAGGAAATGGGAGCGGGCCCAGCCCTGCGGCTGCATTGGATCGAGCGGCCCCCAATGCTCTCGATCCCGCAGATCGGCGGGCGGCTCCTTGTTCTCGAATCCGCCCTGGCCTTTCATGCCGCCGCTGGCGACGAGGTTTGCCAGCATGTCGGCGATGCGTGGACGCCAGTCGTGCTGGGCGGGACTTCCGCCTTTGGTGTGGACTGTCCACTTTGGGGCGTCGCCGCCGAGCGCATTTGCGAGCGCCTTTGGACCTTCGGCAAGCAGGTTTCCCAGCCACCCCTCGCGCCGGGCGCATATTTCAATCAATCGTTCCGCCGCCGCCAAGTTGCCCCACTCGAGCGCGAGACCATCCGTTCGGTCTTTCCCGAGCAACCCTTTCTCCCATGCTTCGAGGGCGAGCGCGGCGGCGTTCGAGAAGTGCCCGCACTCGATACCGGCGTCATTGACCCGCTCGGCGAGGTAGAGGACATCGTTGCCTTTGAAGCCGAGGTTGTAGAAGGAGTCGAGCCATTCGGACCCGGCATTGAAATGGCCGCGCTTGCCCGCGTGCGGCCCTTCGCCGATCTCGACATCCCACGGGCAGAGGCGCGAGCACTGGAAGCACGGCCGCAGCGTCACGCGATTCCGGTCAAATCCCTTCGCCTCGTCGCCGTCGATGATCGTGCTGCGCCAGTTTCGCTTGGTGAAGGCGCCCCACATTTTTCCGAAACCGGGGTTTTGCATCCGCAGTTGAGTCGTGTAAACGCGCGGGGCCAGCACTGCCCGCCAGCGCTTGCCGGTGGCGAGCAACTGTGCTTTGTCGTGCAACCGGGGGCGCTTTGTGCCGCGCGCTACGATCGCTTTCAACCGCTTCGATCCCATGACGGCGCCGAGGCCGTGGGACGCGCTGTGGTTGTAATCGTTGACGAGCATCGCGGCGCTTACCTGGTGCTCGCCCGCCGGTCCGATACACGCTACGCGAGCGTCCTCGCGCCCCACTTCCCGCCGCAGCATATCCTCCGTTTCTCGCGTTCCTTTGCCCCACACGCTGCCGGCGTCACGCAGTTCCGCCCGGCCGTCGTCGAGATACAGGTACGTTGGGCGCGCCGCGACACCAGTGATGATCAACCCGTCGTAGCCGGACGCCTTCAGCGCGACGGCCCAAAAGCCGCTCGTCGCCGCACGCCCCAGCGTGTAGCCCGTCATCGGGCTCAGAAAGACGCCGCAGACCTTCGTTCCGCCGGGCGTGAACCCTGTGCCGGTCAGCGGACCCGTCATCATGACGATGACGTTCTCCGGTCCCAGCGGTCGAGCATCTCGCGGCAGGAGATGGAGAAGCATGTACGTTGCGAGGGCCTGTCCGCCCCACAGCCGGCGGAGCGTCGGCGCCTCCGGCAGGTTCAGCTCACGGCAGGTTCGTGAGCTGAGATCCACTCGCAGGATTTTCCCCATGTAACCCCCGGGCACGGGGGTTTGCCGCACTTCGGGGAAGAGATCAGGCAGCATGTGTCCGTCCATGACGACGTCTCGCGCCGTCGTCGTCAGTTGCTGCCGAGACGTGGCCGCACCTCGTTCGCGAAGCGGTCCATCGCGTCGTTCACCGTGTCCGGGTCGCTGGTCATGACGTCGACGACCAAGTGGCTGACGCCGACTTCCGCGTAGCGTCGAATGTCATCGGCGACTTGGGACGGCGAACCGCTGAACGGACGCCGATCGGCCGCCGTTGCCGTCGCGCCGAGATTGAGCACGATCCTGAGGGAGATCGTGATGGACTGCGGATCGCGGCCGGCCTGCGCAGCCGCCTCCCGCACCGTGACCATTGCCTGGCTGGTTTCTTCCGGCGACATGATGCCTGTGGGCCGCTGCGCGACGGGATGCCACGCATCCCCGAATTGCCCCGCGCGCCGCCTTGCGGCTGCAGTGTGCCCGCCGATCCAGATCGGGGGATGCGGTTTTTGGATCGGTTTGGGCGCGAACTTGATTCCCGTGAAGCTGTGATAGCGACCGTTGAAACTCGGATCGTCCTTCGTCCACAGCTCTTTGTAGATCCGGAGGCACTCATCGCTGTAGGCCGCGCGCTCGGCGAATGGGGCGAGCCCCAAGGCTTTGAACTCTTCTTCCATCCATCCCACGCCGACGCCGAGCAAAAGCCGCCCGTTCGAGAGCACGTCGAGTGTAGCAAGCGTTTTCGCCGCGACCAGAGGATTCCGGTTGGGCAGGATGAGCGCGCTCGTGCCGAGCTTGACCCGCTCGGTGCAGCCAGCCAGATAGCTGAGTACGGTCAACGACTCGAGATAGTCTTCGGCGGGATCGAGCGGGAAGGCGCCAGTCGTACTGTAGGGATACTTGGTCCGCATATCCACCGGCATCACGATGTGATCGGTCACCCAGATGGAGCTGAAGTTCAGGCGATCCGCATGCTGGGCGAGTCGAATCAAGTTTTCCCGCTTCGCGATCTTTCCCCTGGTGCAGACGACCCAGCCTACCTCCATGACAATCCCTCCCTTAACTGTGGAATCACGGTGAGTGTGAGTGACGTGATTCGAATCATCCGCACATGGAAGCCTTGATTTCGTCAACCGAACTGCGGGCGAATCAACGCAGAACCTGGAGTTGGACGCCGGTCGCCTTGACGACGTCAGCCCAAGTGTTGATGTCCTGCTCGAGCGATTGCTGCATGGCATCCGGGCTCATTTTCATCGCTTCGGCGGCGTTGGCGGCGAATACTTCCCGTACTTTCGGGTGATCCACCGCCTTGGCGAACTCCGCATTGAGGCGATCGATGATGTGGCGCGGCGTGCCGGCCGGCGCGAGCACGCCCGCGATAACGGCGGCGTCCGCGCCCTTGACGGTTTCGCCGAGCGCGGGGATGTCCGGCATAGCCGACGAACGCTTGTCGGCGGTCAAGCCGATCGCCACCAGCCGGCGCGCGCGCACGTATTCGAGCACGGACGGGATGGTGGTGACGATGAGCGCGATGTCTCCGGTAAGCAGCGAGATCGTCGAAGTAGTGCCGCCTTTGAAATAGACCGGCACGATATCGATGCCGGCGCGCATCCGGAACTTCTCGGACGCCATGTGGGTCACGGTACCCCTGCCACCGTTGCCGCAAGTGATCCCTGGATGCTTCTTTGCCAGCGCGATCAACTCCTTCGCCGATTTCACGCCGAGCGAGGGATGCGCGACCATGATCAGCGGCGATGAGGACACGGGGGCCACGGCGGCAAAATCCCGCGACGGGTGATACCTGAGTTTCGCGTAGAGCGAGGGCGTGATCGCGTGCGTCGCGAGATCGGTGAAAAGCAGCGTGTGGCCGTCAGGCGCGGACTTCTGAACCAGCTCCGCAGCGAGTATCGTGCCCGCGCCGGGACGGTTCTCGACGATCACCTGCTGGCCCAGGCTTTTGCTCATCTCCACGGACATTACCCGGGAGAATACGTCCGTCACACCGCCGGTCGCGAATGCCACCACCAAACGGATCGGTTTCGCGGGAAATGTTTGTGCAATGCCGTTGCCGCCGGCCAGCGCTCCCGCCGTCAATGCGCCGATGATGCCTATCACGCTTCTCATCGCCGGTCCTCCTGTCAATTGTTGCCCTATTCGGCCACGGGGTGCTGCGGCCAATAGGTTAACGGAGAATGCGTGGCTTGCCAACAGCAGCGCCACGCGACACGAGGGGCGGGTGCGCGTTGCGATCCTCCGGCTGCGGGCGTAGAGTACGCGGCGACTAATCAGCCATCGCCGCTCGCTGTCTCGGTCAATACCCGGGGAGGAGTTTGCCGGACATCGCGCGCCATGTGCAGACCCGCAGGCAAAGGCGAACGCAGTGGCGGAAATGAAGGGGGGTGAAATGGCGCAGCAGGGCAACCCGTGGGTCGAGGAAAAAACCGAGATCCGCGACGGCATGCGCGTGCAATGGGACGCGCCGATCACAGCGAGCGACGGCATCGTATTGCGGGCCGACGTGTTCCGTCCGCCGGACGAAGACCGCTATCCCGTGATCCTGACCTACGGTCCCTATGGCAAGGGACTCGCTTTCCAGGAAGGGAACAAGGCCGCGTGGGAAATACTCACCCGGCTGCATTCCGAAGTAATGGAAGGGTCGAGCAACAAATACCAGGTCTTCGAGCTGGTCGACCCCGAGAAGTGGGTACCCGCAGGCTATGCCCTGGTGCGCGTCGATTCACGGGGCACCGGACGTTCTCCCGGCTACATCGATTTCTGGTCGCCGCGCGAAACGCAGGACCTCTATGAATGCATCGAATGGTCGGCCGCGCAGCCGTGGTGCAACGGCAAAGTGGGATTGAACGGCATTTCCTACTTTGCGATGAACGCGTGGCAGGTGGCGTGCCTCGAGCCCCCGCATCTCACCGCAATCTGCGCGTGGGAAGGCGCCGGTGACTTCTACCGCGACACGACCCGCCACGGCGGCATCATGAGCATGTTCCTGAGCACCTGGGCGCCGCGGGCGGTACTGCGCGTGCAGCACGGGTTGGGCGAACGCGGCCCGCGCAGCACAGTCACCGGCGAGCAGGTTGCCGGCCCGCCGACGCTGCCGGAGGAAGATCTCGCCAAAAACTGCATCGACATCGATGCGTGGATACTCGCGCATCCGTTCGACGACGCAGCGTATCGCGCGCGCTCGCCGGATTGGAAAAAAGTCAAGGTGCCGTTCCTCTCGGCGGCGAACTGGGGCGGCATGGGTTTGCATCCGCGCGGCAACTTCGACGGCTACGTGCACTCGGCGTCGCGACAGAAATGGCTCGAAGCGCACGGCGGTGCGCACTGGGAAAGCTTCTACACCGCCTACGGTGAGAAACTCCAGAAAAAATTCTTCGGCCATTTTCTCAAAGGCGAGCGCGCCGGCTGGGAAGAGCAGCCGCCCGTGCTGCTGCAGGTCCGCCATGTGGATCGCTTTGTCGAACGTCCCGAGAACGAATGGCCGCTCGCCCGCACCCGGTGGACGAAGTTCTATCTGCATCCGGGCGACACGAGCCTCGCCACCGAGCCGCCAGCCGCATCGGCGAAACTCGATTACGAGGCGCTGGGCAATGGGTTGCTGTTCCTCACGCCCCCGCTCGAAAAAGAGGTCGAGGTGACGGGCCCCGTGGCGGCCAAACTCTTCGTGTCATCGAACACGTGCGACGCCGACGTGTTCCTCGTGCTGCGCGTCTTCGCGCCCGACGGCCGGGAAATCACATTCCGCGGCTCGAACGATCCGCGCACGCCGGTCGGCATCGGCTGGCTGCGCGCTTCGCATCGCAAGCTCGATCCACGGCGCAGCCGCCCTTACCAGCCGTATCACACGCACGATGAAGCGCAGCCGCTCACGCCGGGCGAACCCGTCGAGCTCGACGTCGAGATCTGGCCGACGTGCATCGTCGTGCCCGCGGGATACCGCATCGGGCTCGCCGTGCGCGGCAGGGATTTCGAGCACCCCGGCCCGCAGCCCTCGATCCCAGGCGTGCCGTACTCGTTGACGGGCGTGGGCCCGTTCCTCCACACGCATCCCAAAGACCGTCCACCTGAAATCTTCGGCGGCACGAACTCGCTGCACTTCGACGCGGCGCGCAAGCCTTACATGCTGCTGCCGCTCATCCCGCCGAAGTAAAGCGATGACGCCGTAGCGCGTTGCGGTGGCGCGGGCCCGTGGTTTGCGCGTTTCGTCCAGAATGGGACCGGAGCGCAACTCAGGGCAGCAGCGAGCCGACTGCGCACAAGACGTGCCGCCGGGTGCGCAAAACGCCCCGGATCTCGCTCCGAAAGGGGTGTGTGTGTCACAATCCGGGCTGATGACGAAATATCGGATCACGCGCGAGAACCTGCTCGACGGCAGCCACCACGCGCGGGTTCGCGCCGGTCAGGGCCCACACGTCCGGTTCATGACCGACGAAGAACGCAGCACGCACGTCGCTGAGATCCTTGCTCGCGCGCCACAGCAGGGACGCATCTGGGTGTTCGGCTACGGTTCCCTCATGTGGAACCCGGCGTTTCATTACGTCGAGCGGCGCAAGGCCCGCATCTACGGTTTTCATCGCCAGTTCTGCATGTGGGCGCGCGGGGGGCGGGGCAGCCCCGAGCGCCCCGGCCTGATGCTGTCGGTCGAGTCGGGCGGCAGCTGCGCCGGGGTTGCCTACCGGATCGACCCCGAGGCTGCGGTGACCGAGCTCGACGTGTTGTGGCGGCGGGAAATGTCGTCTCGGTCCTACCGGCCCTTGTGGATCACCGCCTACATGCGGCGCGGGCCGGAGCCGGCAATCGTGTTTGCCGTGAACCGTTCCCACGAGCGCTACGTGCCAGGGCTCGACACCGAGACTATCGCGCGCTATCTGGCCACCGGTGCGGGATTGAATGGCAGCTGCCGCGAATACCTGTTCGACACGGCCGAGCACCTGCGCGAGCTTGGCATACGCGATCGCCGGATGGAGGCGCTGGCGCGGCGGGTGCGCGACCTGCGCCGGCACGAAGAGCCCCCGTCGCCGTGAGCTGTTGGATGTTGCAGTGTTCAGCGTGGAAGAAGGATTCTCGTCAGATCAAGTCACGGTCATTACAGTCTATTTGAGTTGCCTACTTCTTCTTTAGCTCGGTACGCAGTTTGACGTCGGAAGGTCCCGGAAAGTCCCGTTGCAATATGCCTGCCGGATCGTCATCGAGATTTGCCAACCCCTCGAGCGCCAGTCCGAACCCCTGCATATCGAGCATTTTGCGGCGCAGACCCTGGACCAGCAGAGTGCGCGCGCCACGCGTTACCAGCGGCGGCTTTGCGGCAAGCGTTTCGGCCAGTTCCCAAGCCCTGGCCATGAGCTTGTCCTTCGGCAGGATCTCGTGCACCATGCCGAGTTCCAACGCCTGCCGGGCAGTGATTTTTTCGCTGGTGAGCAGGAAATACCGCGCGCGGCTCAGTCCCATCACGATCGGGTAGATGACATGCGCGCCGTCGCCGGGCACCGTATCGCACAGCATATGGCCGTCCTGAAAAGCAGCGTGCTCGGCGGCGAGCACGATGTCACACAGGAAAATCAGATCGCCATGCTTGAGGGCGGGGCCGTTGACAGCGCAAATGACTGGCACGTCGATATCGAGCAGGCTCATTTGCATGTGCCGGCCCTTCCAGTTCGACCGCTCCCACCCGCGGGGACTCCGCGGGGGCGATTTCCCTGACGGCGGCGGGCCGGAAAAGGCGTCCCCCGCGCCCGTCCAGATCACCACCTTGTTTTCGACATCGCTGCCGATGTCATGAAAAGCTTCGCCGAGATAGTAATAGATTCCGGGATACGCCTCGGGGTCGGTGTAAGACCATTGAAGTGTATCGCCCTTGGAATGGGTGGTCATTAGAAGTATCCCGTTCCGCCGCTCCATCCGAATGCAAGGGTACTTCTTTGAATATTCTTCGAACTTCAGCATTACGGTTCTCCTGATATTTGAGCTTGTAGTATGGCACATGAACCAGCTCGACGCGGGCCATGATATTGAACAGCTCGCCCGCGAGGTGCATGACACTACCGATGCCGGAGGATGCAATCTAGCAAGCGCCCGCATCCGGGCAGGTGCGCCGGCCGGCCCAGGGCGCACAACACCCCGCGCAGACTCGCCTGATTTGACGTGACAACCGGCCGTCCGAACTCCGCTTCGATCCGCTCGATGGCCGGCAGTATCCGCCAATTCGTGCACGCGAACAGAAACGCTTCCGAATCCGGATGGTGCAATTCCCTGGCAAGCTCGTAAGCCGACTCCGCCGGCAAGCGCCCAATCTCAACGTTGTCACCGTAGCCGAGTCCCTTCGCGGCAATAACCTGAAATCCGCTGGCTTCGAGGAAGGCAACGATCGGAACATTCATCGGCTCGACGAACGGTGTGCCCAGCACAAGTTTGCGCACCCCGAGTTCGGTCAGCGAGTCAATCACGGCCGTCGAAGTCGTGGTCGCGCGAATTCCCGTCAATTCACGAATCCGCGCGATCATCTGCTTATCGTGTCCAACGCCTTTAAGCAGACTCGGTACGGTCGCCCCCACGAACAGAAGATCAACGGCCGCGGTCGCAAGCAGGCGGCTGGCATTTTCAATGTCCTGCGACATCAATTCAATCGCTTTGGGCTCCACGCTGACAAATAACGGCAGGCGTGCGGAGTGGATCGTAATATCGCGGGGAAGCGAGCGTACAAACTCGGTTTCAATTCCGGTATTGGATGAGGGCACCATCAGGCCGACCCGCTGTTCGGCCGCCCTGGGCGTTCCCGGTTGACGGTATTCGCTGCAAAGCATAACAGACAGTCTCTGTTACCGACGGCACTACCTTAAGCCAAGCAGCGCCGACCGGAAAAATTCCACGATCGTCGATGCAGCGGCATATCGTAGGGTAGATGGAGCACAGCGGAATCCACCAAACGCTGCAGGGAAAACGCGCGGCTCGAGCGCGTGGTGGATTCCGGCGCGCAAGGCACCTGCATCCACCCTACCAGGCGCTGCGGCACACCACAGATGTTCACTGCGTGTGCTCGAGGCCGGCGGTCTTGATCACCTTCGACCACTTGTCCGCTTCCGATTTGATGAATGCAGCGAACTGCTCGGGCGTGCTGGCGACCGGCTCAGCGCCCTGCTTGGTCAGGTACTGCTTCGTTTCCGGCACCAGCAGTATGCGCGCGACTTCCTGCTGCAACTTGTTGACGATCGCAGGCGGCGTGCCCATCGGCGCGATTATTCCGCTCCAGCCGAACATGACCAGCCCGGGATAACCCAACTCAGCCACGCTCGGCACCTCGGGAAACGCGTCCCAGCGCTTCGCGCCGCAGGTTGCCAGCAGCCTGAGCGTGCCGGCACGGACGGCCGGCGAAAAAGCCTGCATCGGCGCCAGCATCACGGCAACCTCCCCGCTGAGCAATGCCACCATTGACGGTGTCCCGCCCTTGAACGGAACGTGCAGCAACTTGACCCCGGTCTGATGCGAAAACAATTCCGCGGCAAGGTGGGTCATGTTGCCCAAGCCGAATGAGCCGTACGGCACCTGGCCACGATGGGTTTTGGCGAGCGCCACGAGCTCCTTCACCGACCGCACCGGCAGCGACGGGTTAACCATCAAGCCGAAGGTGTTGATTGACAGCTGGACCACCGGTGTAAAGTCGCGGAACGTGTCGTACGGCAGGCTTTTGTAGATGAATGGATTCATGGTGAGCGAACTCGTCACGCCCAGCGCCATCGTGTAGCCGTCGGGTTTGGATTTGACCGCCATCTCCAGCCCGATAATGCCGTTGGCGCCGGGACGGTTGTCCACTATCACCTGCTTGCCGAACGTCTCCGTGAGCTTTTGTGCGACGGTCCGCGTCATGAGATCGACCCCCGAACCGGCGGCCTGCGGCACGATCATGCGGATCGGCCGGTTTGGGTAATCCTCCGGCGCAGCGCTTTGCGCGCAGACGCTGGCGCTGACCGCAAGCGCACTGCCTAATGCGAGAATCCGAAACGGGCAAAGTGTGTTCATGCGAGTTCTCCTCCTGTGGTTATCACGATGTGCTCATGAATCAACCGCTGCGCTGCTGGCGTTATTAATATTTTGCGCAGCATGCTCCGCTGCGCGCAAGCCGAAGACGAGGCCCTTGACCAACCCTCCGACATAGCCGCAGCCTTTCACTCCCTCGAGACCGCCGGTGGTAGCACCCACGGCGTACAGTCCGCTTATCGGACCACCGTCCGATCGCAAGACCCGGCCATGCTCATCGATCGCCACGCCTCCGAAGGTATAGGTGATTCCCGCGCATAAAGGCACCGCATAAAATGGCGGCTGCCTGATCGGCAAAGCCTCCACTGCCGAGGGGGTGCGTGGCGGGTCGAGCTGCGCGAGCCGCCCGGCGCTTAACGCTCTGTCGCATTCTGCGACGGTCGACTCCAGAGGCGCGGCAGCGATGCCGGCCTGCGCCGCCAGCTCTCGCAGCGTATTTGCCTTGAGCATTGTCCCGCCAGCTTTGACCAGATGCGGATTGGCGGGAATGCGGGCTGTCGTCCCGGGACCCTGCCATATGGCCTCGTCAAAAATCGCCCACGCTGCGAGCGGGTCTGGAAGCTTCGCGATTGCATTGGCCAGGTAGACTCCGCCCAACCCCTCATCGGCGAAGCGTTTGCCTGCCGTGTTGACCACGATCCCGGCGATTCCCAGCTCATCCAGCTGAGGGTACGGCCAAACCACATCGTTCGTGAACGCGTCGCGCGAAAGCATGTGCCCGTAAAAATAATCGAGATCGGTAACATGAGCGCCCATGGCTTGTGCCATGCGCAAGCCGTCACCGACGCCGGTGGACGGGCCGCGCTGCTTGAGCTTTTCGGGAACGCTGCAGATATGCTGCCGAACCAGCTCCCGATTCCCCTGAAAACCACCGTCCGCAAGAACCACGGCGCGGGCATTGAAGTGATGCGTGCCTTGAGCGTCTCTCGCCTCGACGCCGGTGCATGTTCCATTCTTCTCCATCAACGCAGTGGCTGCGGTGCCTCGAAATATCCTGCCGCCGCGAGTCCCGAAGTTGTTCGCCAGCGTGCGCAGCGTAAAGTCCGGGCCGCGACCTTCCCAGTCAAGACCGGGCATGATCCGCCGCGGGGGAGCGAGCACCCATTGCTGCCACGCGATCTGCCCGACGCGGATAAATTTTGCTCCTTCCTCGCTCAGCCAGTCGACCGTCCTGCCGCATGTCGTAGCCAGAGCCTTCGCCAACGCCGGATCCGCGTTGCCGGATGTGGCTTGTTTGATCGCCTCCATCAATTCTTCCGGGCGATCCTTGACGTTGCGGAACGCAATATGGATCACCCCTCCGGAATAACGCGTATTACAGAGGTAACGCTCATCCACGCCGCGCTCAAGCAGCACAACCTTCAAACCCTGTTGGGCGGCGCGATTCGCCGCGGTCAGGCCGGCAATGCCGCCGCCAACGACAATCACGTCGCAATCATAAGTTTCACTCATCGGTCTGCTCCCGAATTCGAACAACAATGTGTCAGCAACGTTCCCTACCCGTTTTCAGCTCTGCGTTGATTCCGGACCGGCCTGGGCGGAAATCGCTTCGCGGCTCAAAGGATCACGCAGCAGCCGGCCGTAGCCGTTGATCCTGTCGTGGCACCCGAGTATCCGCAGGCCCGCCCAGATACTCGCGACATTGTTCGTCAGAACCGGCTTGCCGATATCCCGCTCCAGCCGCTCGACGATGCTCATCGTAGGCCAATTGCCGCCTGGCATGATGACGGCGTCCGCATTCGGCCGGTCTACCCGGCGGCCCAGTTCGTACGCCGTCTCGGGGTCGACGCGGCCGAGCTCGGTGTTGCGCACGAGTCCCATCACCTCGTTATTCACGACCTCGAAACCGTTCGCCTCCATGAAGGCCACCACGGTCTTGTTCACGGCCTCGTTCCACGGGGCTGCGATAGCGATCCTGCGGATGCCGAGAAATGTGAGGGCCTCGATAAATGCGGTCGAGGCGGTCGTGGCGGGCTTGCCCGAGGCGTCTTCCATCCGCTTGATCAGCTCGCGGTCGTAGCCCTTGCCCAGGGTCACCGAGGGAGCCGTCGCCGCAAAAATAATAACGCCGACATCTGCGTCAGCGAGCTTGCGGCTTTCCTGCTCGAGTTCCTCGATGCAGCGGAACATCGTGTCCGCGTCGATATTCGTAAAGCTCAGGCGGCCGGTGTGCAGCGAAACGTGCCGCGGCAGCACCTCCGAGAATTCCGGTTCCTGGGTGGAATTGGACGACGGCGTCAGCAGACCGAAGCGATGAGTCCTCGTGATATGCGGCATATTTTCCTCCGGAAATAACGTTGCTCCGCGTGCCCTGCGCCTATCCCCGCGGCACGCCGCGGGGAATTTCAATTGTTGTAGGGTGCGCTTGCGCACCATCCGGCGATCGGTGCGCAAGCGCACCCTACACCGAAATTCAATGGCAGCGGTTGCAAAACCCGACTGCAGCATCGACAGTTGGCGCCGACTTGATTTTACGGTAAGTTACGCTGCAACGCAGTCGGAAAAGTAAACATTGTAATCATGAAGCGGCCCGTCACAATCCTGAGCGGTTTTCTGGGAAGCGGCAAGACCACGCTGCTGAATCATATATTGAAGGCCGATCATGGCCTGCGTATCGCCGTCATGATCAATGATTTCGGCGACGTGAACATCGACAAGGATCTGGTCGTCGGACAGACCGGCGACGTGGGCGAACTCTCTGGCGGCTGCCTGTGCTGCACCACTCGCGGGGATCTTCTCGAGGCGGCGCGCGGTCTGCTGACGAGCAGCCGCGAGTTCGACTACGTGATCGTGGAAACATCCGGTCTTGCCGAACCCTTTGCCGTCGCCCACACGTTCCTGGTACCCGAGCTCGAGGAGAGCTTCCGGCTCGACGCGGTCGTCACGGTGGTAGACAGCGCCAATATCGAACCTTGTCTGCAGAGTAATGCGACGCCCGCCGAACAGATCCGCTGCGCCGATTTGCTGGTGATGAACAAGCTCGATCTCGTCACTCCCGGTGATGTGGACCGAATCAGGGCGCGCCTCGCGGAAATCAACGGCGACGCGAGGGTGCTCCCCTCGATCAATGGGGACGTGCCCGCCGAGCTGTTGCTCGATATCGATGCGCATAAGCTCGCCACGGTTGCCGCGCATCATCACCAGGAGCACGTGGACCACGGTGAAGTGCTCTCCGTCTCCTTCGCCGCCGATATCGAACTGGACTACGACCGCTTCGACCGGTTTCTGCAGGGACTGCCCGACGGTGTATTCCGCGCCAAAGGAACCGTCGCCGTTCACGGGATCAGCCGCCGCGTGATCTTCCATCGCGTGGGAGGCCGCAACGTGCTGGACCAGGGCGCGGTCTGGGGAGAACAGTCCCGTTCCTGCCGGGCCGTGTTCCTGGGCCAGGACTTCGACCGCAACCGGCTGCTCGCCCAGTTCCAGGACTGCGCCGCGCAGGAACTCCCTCCCCCTTGACGGGGGAAGGTTGGGATGGGGGTGTAAATATTGCGAGCCATGCTAACGGGTTGGCGAAACTCCTGCTCGCACTCTCCGCAAAGGTCGACCCACGGCAGTTTCGCAGTTATCCGCGCGGACCGAAGGTGGTGAAGAAAAAGGGCTACGTGTCCAAACAAGCTGTCCAAAGGCATGTCGCTACCGCGCGCGTTCTGGCGTCTGGTCGGATACCGACATGACCTTTAAAGGGGTGGTTCGTAGAGCCGCGCCTCGACCGCATGCGCGTGACGCGCCGAGAGCCAGTGGATGTTGCCTTTGACTTTGACCTGCTCGGCGCCCGGCGTGCCGGACGTCGTATCCGGAAGGTACTCGCAGCGCACCGCCGTGACGTTGCCGTGCGCGTCCTTGTCGCAGCCGGTGCACTTCACGACGTAGCCGTAGCGCAGCCGCACGGTATTGCCGGGAAAGAGCCGGAAATAGTCCTTCGACGGGCTCTCCATGAAATCCTCGCGCTCGATCCAGAGCTCGCGCGTAAAAGGCACCGCGCGCCTGCCCAGCTCCGCTTTCTGCGGATGGTTGGGCGCGTAACACTCCTCTTCCTGCCCTGCCCGGTAGTTGTCGATCACGAACTTCACCGGGTCGAGCACCGAATAGTCGATCCACGAATCGGCTTTGGCGACGCCGATGCGATCGGCGAACAGGCGAAAACCTTCGGGCGTGTAGCCGCGGCGACGCGCGCCGGCGAGCGTGGGGAGCCGCGGATCGTCCCAGCCTTCGACGTAGCGCTCTTCCACGAGCTGGATCAGCTTCCGCTGGGCCGCTGGTCCTCGAACGGGCGCCCCGGCCGCGGCGGCGTGCCCGAGCACGGTTTGACACCGGGCTCGCGCAGCGACGAGAATAGGCGACGAAGCCTATCGTGGTCGGAGGCGCCGAATGGCCGGGAAAGAGCGCAACGAGCTGCGGCTGTGGTTCGATCATGGACTCGGAGACTGCGTTCATTTCGCGCACGTCCTGCAGCTCTATCAGCGGCGCGGGTACGAAACGCAAGTCCATTATGAAGAGAACAAGAAGCTCATCTGGCGCGCGGCGCAGGCGCAATGGATTCCCCTCGAAGGCGCTCGCTACGTCGAATTCGGGTATCCGTCGCAATTCGGCTCGCTCTCCGAAAGCGAGCTGCTGGCGAACAAGATCGCGCACAACCTCGATTTGTCGCCGCTGCTTCGCGTCGCGCCGAAGGAAGCGCTCTGGCGCGAGCTCGCTGAAGTGCGGCTTTCGGTGCGCGGCCTCGTTCCGGAAGCGTCGCGCACGGCAGCAAGACGGTTCGTCGCGGGACTGCCGCGGCCCATCGTGCTGCTGCACACGCACGGCACGAACTTCGCCACCCAGAAGAACATCCCCGCCCCCACGTGTATCTCGCTCTACGAGAGGCTTATCGCGTCAGGCGCAGGGCTGGTTCTCCTCGACTGGGACGACCGCGTGCCGCGCTACGCACACGCCGCGTGCCGGCATTTGTATCGCGACTGGGGCCACGCCGAGCTGGAAGATCTCGCCGCGCTGTACGAGGAGGCCGATCTGCTGATCGGCGTCGACAGCGGGCCCTATCACTTCGCGGCTTTGACCGATATTCCCGCGATCGGCATCTGGCGCCACCACCACCCGAACCATTGTTCGCTCCCGCGGCCGCGCACCGTGAACCTCGTGAGCGGCGAATTCCACAAGCACTGGCACGCGAACCGCCACGCGTGGAACCTGATCGAATATCCCGGCGAAGAACCGACCGCGGAATTCATCGCGCGAATCGCTCAATGCGCTCTGGCCGGACCATCACTGTTCCGGCGGGACCAAAGCGGCCGCGAGCTTCAGCTCGAGGTGCTAATGAGCTCGAGCGCCGATCGCACGTTGTCGTGGCGCCGCGCCTTTTCGGAGCTCACTCGATGCGCGGCCGAGCCGACGATCGTCGAGACCGGGTGCATACGAAGCGTGGAGGACTGGAGCGCTGGTTATTCGACGTATCTTTTCGCGCTGTATCTCGCAGGCGAGGGTGCAGGGATACTGCACTCGGTCGACAACTCGCAGACACATCTCGATCTCGCCCGGGCAGTGACGGAAGGCGTCACTGACCGCGTCGCCTTCCACTGCAGCGATTCGATCGCATGGCTCGGCCGATTTTCTGCGCCGATCGACTTGCTGTATCTCGATTCGCTCGATGTCGAGGAGCCGGGCCATCCCGAGCACGCCCTCGCCGAGCTCGAAGCGGCCAAGCCCAGTCTGCACGCGCAAAGCCTGGTGCTCGTCGACGACACGGGGTGGGACGGCGGCTGGACCGGTAAGGGAAAGCTAGTCGTGCCGCGGCTCGTCGAGCAGGGCTGGAAGGTGCTGGCCGCCACCCGCCAGGTTCTGCTTGCCCGCCGCTGATCGCAGGAAGGCGAGCTTCCGCTCGAGATACTGCGCGGCGCCGCCTTCGAAGTAGAGCGCGATGCGGCGGATCACCTCGTCGGCGGTGATCATGTGCATGCAGTGTGGCAGATGATCGACGACGTCGACGCACAAATTCGAAGGCATGTCCTTCTCGTCGCCATCGCCCAGCGGCACGGTGCGCGATTTCCAGCATCCGCCGTTGTCGCAACAGGGCAGCGCGCCGACGGTGTGGATGAACTGATGGTGAGGGTACGCTTCCCAATGCGGCGGCTCGCGCCCTCCGGCTACGACGACGCACGGGCGATTCTGGGGCCAGCCGCCTTTCACTTCCACTGCTGCCGCGAGATGCATGAGCAGGCTCACGGGCGTAAGAACGCCCTGCGCGTGATACACCAGCCGCACAAGCTGGCGTAAATCCGTTCTGCCGCGCAGGTCGATCACGCGTTCGAGCGGCGGGTGATGGTGGTCGTGCTCGCCCACCTGCACGAATCGGACGCGTCCATGGAAATGGTCGACGACCTTCTGGTAGCGCTGGTAATCCCACCACTTGATCGTGAAATCGTATTTTCCGCCGGCCGCGACGATCCAGAACGGTTCGGACGTTCCGACGATCTCTTCCACCTGTGAGTACCACGACTTCTCGAGGTCGGACACATGTACGTCGCCCTTGAACGCTGTCGGCTTGATGTGGAGGCCCAGGCGCTCGTTGAAAAAGTCGACGAAACCGTGGATGAAGTGAAAAGGCGCCTGGTTGCTGCGATGGATCAGCGGGTACTCGCACTCGATGATTTCACAGCCGGGATCGCACTCGTCGAGATCGGTGAGGTACGGATTGTTTTCCCACAGCTCGGCGCATGAGGTCTGCACGTCCGTCAGGAATTGCCCGGGGTAGTTGAGATGCAGATCGCGCACCGCGGCGGTCAGCATCACCACGTCGCCGGGCGACTGGAAGTTGCGCAGGATGAGGCGCCTCATTGCCGGTCCGCGCCGGCTTCGATGCCGAAGTACTCGAGGCACTCTTCGAGCCGGCTGCGCTCGGCCGGATCGGCGCTGATGCGGATCTCGCGCTCGATGAGCTCGCGCCCCGCGCGCTCGCCGAGCACGCCGGCGACGACGCGCTGAACCGCGACCGGTATCGCAGCGTTCTCCGGGTCGGACTGACGCAGGTAAGCGAGCGTCTCCGGAACCGAACGTTCTCCGATCCCGATCAATGCTTCGACGGCGGGCGGCGTGTACACGATCTCCCGGATCGGCTCCGCGGCAGCGGCGCCCGGCTGCAGGAGCAGCACCCGGAGCAGGGCGGGTATGGCCTCTTCGGCGTTGAGCTTGCCGAGCGCCGCGATCGCGTCGATGAAAGCGTCGTGGCGGATCTCGCTGCTCGGCCAGCGATCGAGCAGCGCGATCAGCGCCCGGATCACGCGAGCGCGGGCCGCCGCGTCGGATGCATGCTCGAGCACTCGTTTGTCCGCGCCGGGCTCGCCGCGAACGATCAGGTCGATGATGTCTTCGGTCTTCATGCGCGTCGAGCTCCTCAGAAGTTGACGATGATCGTTCCCGGGCCGATGTCGTTGAACGTCGGGCGCTGGAACGTCGCGGTCACCTGCCTGCCGGCAGGCTGTGCAGGCGTGATCGTGACGACCATGGTCGCGGGGTTCAGACCGACGGCGGCCGCGGGCAAAGCAGCGCCGCCGACGCTCACGACCAGACTGCCTGCGACGATCGGAAACGGGGTTCCGGTGCCCGGCAGCGGGAAAGTCTGGCCCGCGGCACCGCTCGTCGCGCCGAGCACCATGGTATCCGTTATCGGAAGCACCACCGGAGTCCACGTGCCCGGAGCGCCCATCGCCGTTTTCTCGTAGGTCTTGCGGATATACCACGGCGCGTTCGGACACACACGCGTCCACGCCGGACTGCGTGCAAACCACGGTGGTCCGGTGGGCGGCCCCGGCCGGCATTCGATCCATTCGACGAACTGGATCCTCAGCACGAAGAGCGTTCCCACGGGCGCTGCGACCATAGCGGGGCGGCCGATCGGCATGCCCGGCGCGTCGGTGTCGTAGATCGCGCTGGTCGCGCTCGGCGTTCGATCCTGCGTCGGCAGGACACCCGCCGCCGCGAGCGCTCCTGTTCTCGCGTCGATCGTGACGGCGCCGGCCGCCGGCGCCTGCGGAGACTCGAGGAAAGACTCGTCGGCGAACGGCGTCGCCGGCACCGCGAACGGGGTGAATGCATTCGGAGGCCCGGGATTGACCAGCGTGATGACTGCGGCCAGGCAGTCGCGTCTGAAGATGAACTCGTCTCCCGGAGCCGACGAGGTCGCGGTGCCCGTGAACTGAATCGCTCCGCCGATCACGCCGGTGCCTAAGGGTCCGAGACGATATTGGGCGATCGTAAGATCGCCGAGCAATGTGGTGCCGCGGCGCGCGACCGCGTTGCCGCGGTACTGGAATTCCACGGCCAGTGCGATGTTCACCGGCGGCACCCCGTTCTGGATCGTCAGCGTGGCGGCGCAGCCGCCAGCGCTGCTCGATGAGCTTCGCGAGCTGCTCGACGACGAGCTGCTGCTGGAGCTGCTCGAGCTGCTGGACGAGGAGCTGCTGCTCGGGCTGCTTGAGCTGCTGCTCGAGCTTGGCGAGCTGCTGCTCGACGATCTGCGGGAGCTCGACGAGGAGCTACTCGAGCTCCGAGAGCTCGACGATGGACCGCCCGAGCTCGAGGCACTGCTGCGCGAGCTCGACGAGCGGCTGCTCGAGCTGCGTGAGCTCGACGACGGTGCACTCGACGTCGACGACGCGCTGCTGCTCGATCGGGACGAGCTGCTGCTTGAGCTGCTCACGCGGCCTTCGACCACGAAGCTGAAGCCGACCGTGCAGTGCACGCCGCTGTCGACGCCGTGGCGGATCAGCGTGCCGACGACGAACAGCGTGCCGACGTTCGGCTGATGCGAGCCGGGGTCGGTCTCCGCGAGTCCTCTGACCACGATCATCCCGCCATCGCGGCCGAGCGTCCGATTCGGCGGCGCCGCGATGTCGGCCGCGCCATTGAGACCGCCCGAGCCGATGATGTCGAACCTGATTTCGCACCCGGCCGCGAGCGGCGGCGTGAATTTGATCTCGAGCGGCACGAGCTCGCCGACCCTGAGCCCGTCGGTGATCGACGGCAGCAGCGGCAAGCGCGGCGCGGAATCGTCGGTCGCCTCGCCCGGCCGCCGCGAGCGCACGATCGGGCACAGGCAATAGACCGACGATTCGCTGCTCGACGAGCGGCTGCTGCGCCAGCTCGAGCTGGAGCTCGACGACGAGCTGCTGGAGTCGGAAGACGAGCTGCGGCTCGACGAGGAGCGCGAGCTGCCCGAGCTGCTCGACTTCGACGAAGAGCTGCTGGATTTCGAAGATGAGCTGCTGGATTTCGACGAAGAGCTGCTGCCGGAGCTCGAAGACGAGATGCCGCTCGATCTCGACGGCGAGCTGCTGCTCGAGCTCGACTCTGTCGGGCCGCAGAGCTTCTGATACCACGCGCGGGGAAAGAGCCCCAACGCCGTGAGTATGCTCAACAGCAGACACGGGATGCACCCGCAGCCGTGGCCCACTTCGCGCGGTCCCGTTTGTATTATCGTGCGCGAAGACGATGAGCTGCTGCGGCGGCGGGGCAGTTGTTCCTGCATCGGGTTCACGGCGGGTTCGCCTTGGAGACCTGGGGAGCGATGCCCGCAGCGGCTACGGCCGCCATCGCGGTATTCGCCGCGGGAATCGCAGTGGTGCGTCCGTTGGTCGGCGTATCGTCAGGCGAGAAACAGTTCGGCGCCGCGACGCTCGCCCACGCGGTCGTGAAAGCACCCTCCGCACAGTCGCGCGTCACTCCCGAGTCGCACACGATCACGCGGAAGCTTCCGCCGCCGAGATTGATGACGCCCTGCTGATCGCATGCGTCGGTGACCAGCGTCAGCGGGATCGTGGGGAAGATCTGCTGCATCGCGCGTTTCACGTCGCTTACGAGCACGTTCTCCTGAACGACGCCGTCGGTCGGGTACCGAATCGCTCCAGCGATGGCGGTCCCGGTCGTGTCCGTCCAGGTGATGGTCTGTGTGCCATACCCGCGGCACGACCACACTTCGTTCCCGCCTCCCGGATCGGCGTCCCCGTGACCGACATAATGGATGACGACGGCGACCGGATTGAGGAGAGACGCTCGCGCAAGCAGGCGGTTCACATCGGCGATTCCGAAAATGCGCGCAGCGATCAGACGCCATCCCGCTCCCGTGAAGGCCGTGTTGCTGTAGGTGGGTTGCATCGCGTTGAACGCAGGCGCGCTCGGCGGAGCGGGGAAATAATCGCGATAGGCGAGGTAGGTCACGCCCGCCGGTCTCTGCGCAAGCGGGACGAGGCCGAGCGTCGGAGGCGCTCCGGGTGCGGCTGTGTTCGCCACGTACAGGTCCTGCGTTTCGGAGCCCGTGACGAGCAGGACCACCTTTACGGGACCGGAAGAGCTGCTGCTCGATGAGGGCCTCGAGCTCGACGACGATCGGCTGCTGGACGAGGACGTCCGCGAGCTGCTCGAGCTGCGTGAGCTCGAGGAGAAGCTGGCGCGCGAGCTGAAGGAGGATGAGCTGGTGCTGCTGCTCGAGCTGCTCTGCGATCTCGCTGAGGAGCTGCTGGGGGAGCTCGACGAGGATTTACTCGAGGCGCTGCTGGAGCTCGACGAGCTGCTGCTGGAGCTCGACGGCCTTGGCCCGCAAAGCTTCTCGTACCACGAGCGCGGAATGATGCCCAGGGCGGCGAGGATGCTCAGGATGAAACACAGGATGCACCCGCAGCCGCATCCGGCCTCGCGCGCCGTGTGCGCACGCGAGCTCGAAAACGACGGGCGCGTGGACGACGAGCTGCTGCGTTCTCTCGTCGGCGGAACGTCGCCGTGCGCGGCTGCCAACGACGAGCGTTCCGGCCGTCCGCCCGTCGCTGAACGGAACCGGGTGAAGGCGCTCGCAGGATCGTAACCGTGCCCGCCGAGCGGGTTGCAGCGGCACAAACGAACGACACCCGCTATCGTGCCTCTCGAGAGGCCGTAGCGCTCGACGGCATCGATCATGTATTGCGAGCAACTGGGCTCGAAACGGCAGGCGATCCGAAGGCGGGGTGAAATTTTGCTCTGGTAATAGCGCACCGGAGCGAGCACGAGCTGCAGCCGTGCTTTCCAGAGTGTTTCGATTTGCCGCGCCATTTTGTGTCTTCCCTAGCTGGAAATTGCCACGAGAAGTAAATATCCCCCGGCAAAGCCGGGGGCTTTAAACGATGAGCCGCTCAAAGCGGCTAAGGGGCCGCTGACGCGGCCCAAAAACCCGGAGCCTAACTCACACTCTCCCATATCATGAACGAACACCCAAACCCATCAAACCTCAACTTCGCACATAATTGCTTCGTTCATCATTTCCGAAACATTTCCACTTGGTACGCGCATTACCGATCCAAGGTTGCTTCGGGGTCTGCGTTTCCCTTGCCGTCGCCTCCTCTATTGCCCGCTCGCGATTACCGCCAGTGCCCCAGCCGTTTCCGAAAATGTCAAACTTCTACTGCCACCCCGGCAGAGCCGGGGGGTCTCCCTTTGTAGGCTAGTTCTCACCCCCACCCTGGCCCTCCCCCGTCAAGGGGGAAGGAGGAATAGCGCGGCGTTATTTTTTCGCTTCGACGCGGCCGATGCCTTTTACCACTTCAGCCAGCTGTTTCGCATCGCGGTCCCAGAACTTCTGGAATTCCGGCGCATCGAGGTAGTTGAGCGGGGTGTTGAGCTTGGCCATGACCGCCTTGAAATCGGAATCGTCGACCGCCTTGCGCACCGCCGCGCGCAATACTTTCATGGCCGCATCCGGCGTGCCGGCGGGCGCGAACAGCCCGACCCAGACGTAGTACTCGATGTTATAGCCCAGCTCCATGAACGTCGGAACGTCAGGCAGCAAGGCGTGCCGTTTATTGCCCCATCCCGCCAGCCCGCGCAGTTTCCCCGCTTTGATATGGGAGGTGAGCGCCGCCGGGCCGCCCACGGTCATGTCGACGTGACCGCCTAACAAAGCTGTAATCGCGGGCCCGCCGCCGGTGGTTGGCAAATGGCGCATCTTGAGTTTTGCCGTTTGCAGGAACATTTCGGTGGGCACGTGCATCGCGCCGTAAAGCCCGGACGACGAAAACGACTTCTCACCCTGGTGTTTACTGACGTCCGCCACCAGATCCTTGACCGATTTCCACGGACTTTCGCTTTGGACCACCAGATACGTGGGATCCGTCCAGATCAGCGCGATTGGCGCGAACTGATTCAAGGTGTACGCGGGCTTGCGGTCGAACAGTTGATCGACTGCCGGAATCAGCGAAGAACTGGTTCAAGGTGTACGCGGGCTTGCGGTCGAACAGTTGATCGACTGCCGGAATCAGCGAAATGCTGATCGCCGCGGTGACAAAGTTATAGCCGTCGGGCTTGGAGTTGGCCGCCGCCGCGAGACCGACCGCGCCGCCCGCACCTGACCGGGTTGTAACCACCACCGGCTGGCCGAGGATTTTTTCCATCGCTGCCGCAATCGGGCGTCCCGTGAGATCGACGAAGCCGCCCGGCGGCCACGGCATGATCATGGTGATCGGCCGGCTCGGGTATTGTTCCTGCGCAAATGCCGTCGCGGCCAATGCGAACAGCGAAGCAGTCAATAACGGTTTTGCAATCATGGTTGCCTCCTCGTGTTGATCCCCGTGGCAAGCCACGGGGAATTGCAATTGGTGTAGGGTGCGCTTGCGCACCATCCGGCAATCGGTGCGCAAGCGCACCCTACACCGAAATTAACGTTGCCAATGCACTTTGTTACTTACGCCGCTCCCTTACCAAAAGCACCTGCTTGCTGTAGCACTTGCAAATCCGCGTCGCTGACTGAAAGCACCTCCTTCAACACGGCGATGGTGTGCTCGCCGAGCAGCGGGGGCGGAAGATGAGGCCCGGTATCGTCCGCCGACAGATGAAATGGTGAACCGACCATGCGCAGCGGGCCGCTGGTGGGATGGGTGGCGGTCTTGACGCTCCCCAGCGCTTTGATTTGCGGGTCGGCCAGGACGCGGTCGACCGTGTAGATCGGCCCGCAGGGCACCTCCACCTGCGACAACAGCTCCACCCACTCGTCGGTGCCTTTCTGCCGGAACCAGCCGCTCACCAGTTCTTCCACCTCTGCGCGGCGCGCGATACGCGCGTGGTTTTCCGCATAGCGGGAATCGGTGGCCAGTTCGGGGTAACCTACGGCCTTGCAGAGCCGCTGCCACTGTACATCGTTCCCCACGGCCAAAGTAACATTTCCGTCCCGGGTTGGAAATACCTTGTAGGGAACGGCGTTGGGATGGCCGTTGCCCAGCCGGTCGGGCTTTGCTCCGGCCATCAGGTAGCCGGCGGTCAGGTTCGGCATCACGGCGAGACACGTTTCCAGCAGCGAAAGATCGACCCGCTGCCCCTGCCCGGTGCGATTGCGGGACTGGAGCGCGCCGAGAATCGCAATCGCTGAATACAGACCGGTCGCCACATCGATGATGGCGACGCCGACCCGCGTCGGCGTGCCCTCCGGTTCACCGGTGACGCTCATCAGGCCGCCCATTCCCTGCGCGATGACGTCGTATCCCGGCCGGTCCGCGAGCGGGCCCGTAGTACCGTACCCCGTAATGGAACAGTAGACGAGCCGCGGGTTGATCTGCTCGAGCTGCTCGTAACCGAGGCCCAGCTGCTCCATCACTCCCGGCCGGAAGTTTTCCAGCAAGACGTCGCTTTCCCGCACCAGCTTGAGAGCGAGATCACGCCCGGATTCGGACTTCAGGTCGAGGACGATGCTGCGCTTGTTGCGGTTGACCGAAAGAAAGTAGGTGCTTTCTCCGTCCGGCATGAACGGAGGACCCCATTGCCGGAGATCGTCGCCGACACCGTCACGCTCGACCTTGACGACATCGGCGCCGAGATCTCCCAGCACCATCGTGCAGTATGGGCCCGCGAGCACGCGGGAAAAATCGAGCACGCGGATTCCGTCAAGGGCTCGGCTCACCGCTTTAGCCCTCGGGCATCAAGTAGTAGCGCTTCTTGGCGTGGGCCAGTTCCTCGCGGATGATGGTCAGCTCATGCGCCGTCGGCTCGGGCAGTACCTTGCAGCCCGGTTGGACTTTTATCGGCCAACCGAACGTCGCGCGCACCTCGTCCGGGCTGACGCCTGCGTGAAGCTCGGCGGCATACATCTCGCCGTTCCCGTCGAACCTGAAAATGCCGAGCGGGTTCACGAGAGCCTTGGGACCGGTTCCCGGTTTGTAACCCAGCCGTTCCCGCTCTCCGCCTCCGCCCAGGTAGCCCGGGCTGGTGATGTAATCGACGCTGGCCGGATAACTGCGCTTGTTGGCACTCGCACTGACCAGCAGCAGGTCCCGTCCCAGGCTCGAGAGTTCGGTCCCGCCGCCCGAGCCCGGCAGGCGGACTTTGGGTTGCAGGTAGGGACCGACCGCCGTGGTGTTGATGTTGCCGTAGCGGTCGACGATCGCAGCTTCCACCAGCGTCATTTCGACGCGTCCCGCGGAAAGCCACATGAAGAGCGTCTCCAGGCTTCCGGCGCAGGTGGTCGCCTGCTCGGCCGAGGCCAGATCGCACGGCGAAGTCGGCAGGATCGGCGTCAGGCGGTCCTCGACGATGCCGTTCTCGTAAACGATGACGATGTTTGGCGCGTGCAGGCGGCGGGCGATGCGCGCGATCAGCATCGGCCAGTGAAACCCGACGAAAAGCACCGCGCCATCCTTGATGCAGCGCGCACCGGTCAAAAACATTTGTTCGAAACGCGTGGCACTCACTTCCACCACCTGTCCTTTCGCACCAGGAGTTCGGCGACCCGCTCCTCGCCCAGCTTCGCCACGAAGCCGGCGTGATTGCCGGTCGCAACGATCCACTCATCGACGTAGCGCTGGAATCCTTCCTCGGTGCGGGTCATTTCGCCGTAGAGCGCGTGATGCGGAAGATCCCGGTAGTAGTACCCGTAAGCATCCGTCGGATGCGCGGCCCACGGCTCGATCACCACCGCGTCCACCATAAACCCCGGGGCGATGGTCGCTTCGGGGCGCTCGCGTATCACCTCGGTATCCACCAGCTCCTCGGCGATGACGATCAGTTTCTTGCACGCGGCCATCGCGTAGCGGAATTCGCCGAGCGGACCGAACAGCTGCGCGTTGCCGTACTGATCCACGCGGTGGACGTGGAAGAAGCCCAGCGCGGGCTTGAGCGGCGGCACCACGCACACCGGCCCGCCGCCGAACGGGTTTTCGACGACGCCGAATTTTTCCGGCATGAAAGTGCGCTGCGTGAAGTGGCCCGCGCCCTGCACCGGCGTGGCGGGCATGAACGGCAAATCACACGCTCCGGCCAGCAGCGACATGGTGAAAGCGCCGTAGCTCAACTCCTCGATCTGTATGGGGTGAGGCTTGTGCTGCTCCAGCGCGCGGCGAAAACAGTGGGCCGCCACCGGTCCCACCGAATTCCAGACGTGGCAGGAAAGCAGCCGCTCGACGCACCCCGCGCCGACCAGCTGGTCCACCAGCACGCCGCCGGAGGTTTTCATGATGAAAAGCCGCTTGCGTTGCTGCCGGATCAGCTCGTGCGCAAGCGCAGTGGGGTCGCTAAATGCGAACCCGCCGATCAGCAGTTCCTGGCCGTCGGGCACGTAACGCGCGACGGCTTCCCGCATCGAGAGGACGGGTTTCGTGCCAGTCGTCACGCCTGCGTCACCTTGAACTGGGTGCGGTTCACGAGCTCGGGCCTGAGCTTCTCGAGGTTCATCGCCTTGATCGCGTTCAGCCTGAAAAACTTCGCCAGATTTTCGTGCCGGAAGTTGCGTTTCTTGCCGCCCCACTCGAGGCCGTTCTCGAAGAACTGCGAGAAATCCTCGATCCAGTCCTTCGGCGTGAGCGCCGGAAAATCGGAACCGTAGACAAACTTCTCAGGCACGACAGAATTCATGTAATGAAAGACGCACGGCTGGTGAGCGAAGATGTAAGTTGGCATCCAGCCGGAAAGGTCGAGGTAGACGTGCTCGTGGCGCGTGATGACGGCGAGCGCCTCCTCGGTCCAGGGCCAGCCGTAGTGACTCATGATGATGCGCAGGTCCGGGAAATCCGTGGCCACTTCGTCGAGAAACTCGGGGCGGCAGGTGCGGATGGTGCAACGGGTCATGCGCGTGGTGCCGGTGTGAAACAGGATGGGCAGGCCGTACTCCACGCACTTCTCGTAGAGCGGATAGGCGCGCTCGTGGTCGTTGGGGAAAAAATTCTGATAGGCCGGATGAAACTTGAGGCCCACGATCCCGTAATCCTTGACGCAGCGGTCGAGTTCCCGCAGCGCGCCCTTCTTGTCCATGTTCGGGTCGATGCCGGCATAACCGAGATAGAAACCCTCGTGCTGCTTGCAGTACTTGCTGATGTACTCGTTGGGCAGGCAGGACGCCCAGGTATTGCAGGCGTTCATGTTGACGACGACCGCCAGATCGACGATCCCGTCCTCCTTCAGTTCCTCCGCAGTGACATCGATGGACTTGGTCTCGCGCCGGATGTACCAGCTCTCATGGTGCGGAGACTTGGGGCTTTTCGCGAAGTAATCGTGGGCTTCCGTGTACGAAAGCCCCTGCCCCTTGATGGTCTCTTCCGTGAAGGGGTGCGTGTGGATGTCGATGACGCCCTGCAGTTTCAGCATTGCTAAGCTCTCCTATCGATGCATGGAATGAAAGTTCGAAAGCGAAATTAGGTCAATTTGGCACAAAAGAGTTTGATCTAGGTCAACAACGCGTTCCAGACAGTCCGGCCGGCATCGGCGCCGCGTTACTTCCCGGTCGCCGCCCGCTCGCCGCCGTTGCATTGGCCGCCCGCGCTGCGCGTTATCGATCCCGCGGACGTTACGATGACCCGATTGACAGCCGTATCATGCCAGAAAATGCGGTCCCGGCGCCATGCCTGCAATCGTTCCCCTGAAACGTAGGGTGCGCTTGCGCACCATCCGGCAATCGGTGCGCAAGCGCACCCTACACCGCCGCCCCCTTCCCCCCTCGCGGGGGAAGGCGGGGATGGGGGGCGATGTGATATTGAACGCAGGCGCCCCGCCTGCAATCGTTCACCTCGCATCCGCCTTTCGTAGGGCGCGGCTTCAGCGCGCCTTCCGGCATCGCATCTGCAGACCAATATCCACACGGCCTGCGGGATTTCCGGCCTCACGAAATGATTGTTTAGACAGGCCGCGTACCACGACAAGCAGGATACTTCGGGCACCCCCAGAACGAACTGCCAGCCTGCGCACCCTTGCGCGCAGTTCTCAAAACCATCGGTGAATTGCATTGCGGACACGATGGCGCAGTTGCGGCGGCAGGCTTTGCAGCCTTTACCGGTGGCGGTTGGGAATGTTGCTCCCGGACCATGGCGAGAAGTTGGTCGCGGGCCACGAGTTCGATCTCGCGTCCCTCGGCAAACCGCCGGGCATCCTCAGTGAAAGCGCCCGATGTCACCACGAAACCACCGACGGCCCCTTGCGCCGTCATCACACCGTAGAGTTCGCGCACAGTCGAAACGCCGACCTGTCGTGCTTTCCATTGCTTGCACTGGACCACATACCGATCGTTGCCCTGGGCGATGACAAGGTCGACGCCACCATCCGCGCCACTACCGCCAGTTTCTTCAACCTTGAAACCGCGCTGCCTGAAAAACTCGCCGACCAGCAGCTCAAACTCCCAATCAGATCTTCTAAGGGCGATTGCTTTCGGCGCGACATTTTATTTTGCTTTCTTATTTGGTGGAGCCCCAAAGCATGGATGTGCGATCAGGACGGGTCAAGTCAAACGCGACAAGGGCTGCCGGCTATTTGCCCGCTCGCCGCTCAACCAATTGTCAGGTTCTCCTGACAGACAGTTGGTTACAAATGTTTAGAGTCTTGAATTCTTTCCCAGCAATGGCGGTGATCGAATTGCGGAACCCCAGAGCGGCAAGGCTGCGAAGGCAATGTACATGCGGCCTGCAGGGTTTTAGATATGGCGAGCCTGACTACCACCTAAACACATACGCGCGCGGCGCCGCTTCTCCGCCAGGAAGCGTAGAATCTTCGCGGGGATTAACGTAAAGCACGTGCGCGGAATCAAAAACCACGACGCTGATTGCGTGAATGGCGCGCGGCCTGTCCATTATGCACAACTAGCAGCCTGTCGGACTTGAGTTGATGATTTGAGTGATGTTGATCATGGTAATCGAGTGGAACGGTGAATTGAGCGTAAAACGGTCTGGGCGGATCGTGAACGCACCGCTGGGTGCCCGTTTATCCTGCCAATACCGCCATTCTCTTGATATTCCATGCCATCGTGACCAGCGTCCACTCGCCTTGCACGGCCGCCAAGCCCCGCAACAGGAACTGCCGGAAGCGCATCACCGACTTGATGATGCCGAATACCGGCTCCACCGTCTGCTTGCGCAAGCCGTAGAGTTTGCGCCCCTTGCGCGTCTTGAGCCGATGCTTCATTCGGTCCACCGCACTGGCAGGCTCGTTCAGAGGCGGCGGCTCGGTGAATCGGTCTTCCCAGTGCGGGTGATGGCTATCGCGCCCTGCCGCAAGCAGCGGTTCGATCTTCGCCACCACGCAACTCTCAACATTCGCCGCGCTGAAGAATCCGTTGTCACCCAACATACGCTTCACGCGCCCCAGCTCGTCTGGCAAATCGGCAAGCGCTTCGAGCATAGGCTCGACCTGCTGCTTGTCGGTGGCCACCTGCGCGATGTTGGTCGCCACCACCAGCATGCTCTCGGTATCAACCGCGGCCTGCGCGTTGTAGCTCTGTTCGTATCCCCTGCCTGTGGCAGGCATGATGCGCGAGTCTTCATCGGTGAGATTGACCTGGTCGGTTGGACGCACACCCGATTTCGGCGGCACCGGCGGCTTGCCACCCGGCTTCTTTCCCGTGCGAGCGGTCTTCTCCTCGCGCGCTTTCATCTTCGCATCAAAGTCAGCTTTCTCCTGCGCATCGCGCTCGGCGGCGCGCGCCTCGATCTGCGCCTTGGCTTGCCGAATCGCCGCCAGGCGTTCTTCGCGGCGCGCCAGTTCCTTCGGGATGCTCATGCCCTTGGGCAACGGCTCCTGATCGGCCGCCTCGGCGCGTGCGAGCATCTCTTTGACTTCCGCTTCCAATTGCGCCTCGATCTTCTGCGCGTGCCCGTAGGACAGCGCGCTGTGGCGCGAGGCGTTGGCGTGAACCTTGGTGCCGTCGAGCGCGATCGTGCCCAGTTTGAGCAACTTCATCTGCCGGGCAATGACCAGCACCTGCACAAACAGTGCCTCGATCTCTTTGAGAAAACGCTTGCGGAAAGTGCACAGCGAGTCGTGGTCGGGTTGTTCGTTTGCGGCGATATAACGAAAGGCAATCGAGTCACGTGTCGCCGTCTCGATGCGCCGGCTCGAATAAACGCCGGTGGCGTAACCGTAGACGAGCAAGCCCAGCATCACCGCCGGGTGATAAGCAGCCGAGCCCGTGCCACGGTACTGCCGGCTCAGCGCCGAGAGATCGAGCTGATCGACGATATCGACCACGAAGCGCGCCAGGTGATCCTTGGGCAGCCAATCTTCCACCGAGGGCGGCAGCAGAAACGGCGTGGCGCGATCTATCGGACGAAAATTTACCATGGCTATAATCTCGGCATCATCAAACGGGACACACTAATGACAACATCATCATCGTATCGTTCCGCTTACTCTGATTATTTCGAGCAGCTAAGTCCGACAGGCTGCTAGCCTTCTTCCCCATCCCGCCGATCAGCACAAACCCCTTGGCCCCAAGATCGCGGAGGTGCTCGTCGAATACCCGACTCAGTAGCGCCAGGTGCTCCTTGCGCTCAGAAATGACCAGCGGAAACCGACCCCGCTCGATT
>JACPTJ010000184.1 GCA_016192835.1 Betaproteobacteria bacterium | reverse complement strand
CGTTCGCGACGCTCACTACAGCGATTCCGCGCCACGGCACCGTCCGGTCGAGCCCTGCGTTTCCGAGCCATGAAAACTCACACCCGCAATCGGCAATCTCGTGCGGTTGACTTTCGGTAACGAGCAGGCGCGCCTCTTCCGGGACCGCCGGTGCAGTGGCCAGGCCGTCGCAAAGATTGCGGAGCCAATGGGTCATGAGGGGCTGCCATTTCCCCGTCGAACCGCGTCCGCCTCCCTTCCGGTAGCCATCGCTCTCGAATACCCCGGCTGAATCCACTGAATAGACCGTAAGATAACGGGACGGGCATTGGGTCAGGCACTCGAACCGTTGCGCCGTTCTGACCCCGGGCACGGACAGCAACACTTCGATGTGCTGCATATACCAAACATCCCATTCCGCTTGCAGGGCGGCTTGCGCGAAATCAACGTCGACCATGTAAAGCATGCCTGGGTACATTCAGCCACACACCCGGCGGGAAGG
This sequence comes from Betaproteobacteria bacterium, assembly GCA_016192835.1. Classification (GTDB taxonomy): domain Bacteria; phylum Pseudomonadota; class Gammaproteobacteria; order Burkholderiales; family SG8-41; genus PALSA-1004. The sequence continues at coordinate 11,277 of JACPTJ010000184.1, read as the reverse complement.
GCTGTCTTTCTTTCTCTAATGGTGATTAAATTGTAGGTGACGCTCCGACAGGGCGTCAAGCAAACGAACCTGACCCGTGTGGTATTCCACGCGTTGCAGGCCTTCGTAACGCTGCGATTGCCGGGTAACCTAACACGCCTGTCAGGCCGATAGGGAGGATTGGGGGATGAAAAGACGAGTTCGGGCACCACATATTTCCTGCGTCATATGCTCCGTTTTGGCGGTGAATATCTCGTCAGCGCAGGTATCCTCAACGACGCCGACGCCAAGCTACCCAACGAAATCCATGCGAATACTGGTCGGATTTGCACCGGGCGGAGGGACAGACGTTACTGCGCGCTTGTTTGCACAGAAATTCAGTGAAGCGATGGGCCAGACGGTGCTCGTGGAAAATCGCGCTGGCGCTGGCGGCAACATTGCAACGGACCTCACGGCCAAGGCTGTGCCGGACGGTTACACGCTGCTGATGACCGTGTCATCGCATGCCATTAATGTGAGTCTCTACCGCAAGCTCCCCTACGATCCGGTTAAGGACTTTGCTCCCATCAGTGTGGTAGCTGTCGCGCCAAACATACTCACCGCGCACCCGTCTGTGCCGGTCGCCTCGTTACGCGGCTTGGTGACCCTGGCGAAGGCGAAACCCGGGGAAGTTTCGTATGGGTCGCCGGGAAGCGGTACGGCTCAACATCTCGCCATGGAACTTTTCCGTTCCATGGCAGGGATTCAGCTCGTACACGTGCCCTATAACGGCGGCGGCCCTTCTACGATAGCCGCCCTCGGGGGGCAGGTCCCGCTTCTCGCAAGCAGTCTCCCAACAGCGTTGCCACACGTGAGAAGTGGAAAGCTCAGGGCGTTGGGCGTTACCAGCGCCCAACGTTCCCCGCTCGCGCCCGACCTGCCAACGGTTACCGAGGCGGGCGGACTACCCGGCTATGAAGCAACCGTGTGGTACGGCATGCTCGCGCCGGCCGCAACGCCCATGCCCATAATCAACAAGCTCAATGCGGAGATTGAAAGGCTGCTGCAGCTCCGCGACGTGCAGGAACGCCTGACCACCTTGGGCTTTGAACCGCACCGCAATACGCCGCAGGAGTTCGCTCAACTCATTAAATCGGATATCGTGAAATGGGCGAAAGTGGTGCGCGAATCGGGCGCCAAGGTTGATTGACGCTGGTTCGGACCCGTGGATTACGCGGGGGTTTTTCCCCGGGCCCGATTCATCGCCGGAAAGGAGCGTCTTCGCATGTTCGCCACACCGCAGTTGATCCAGACCGAAGTCTTCACCGAAGTGCCGCAGGCGCTGCGCAAGTCGAGCATCATCGCCGAGCGCATGGCGGCCGGCCGCAGCATGCCGAAAGCCGGCTGCTTTCTCGAAGGCCCGTCGTTCGACCGCGCCGGCAACCTTTATTTCGTCGACAACACTTACGGCCGCATTTTCCGCGCTTCCCCGCAGGGCAAAGTCGAGGTCGTTGCCGAGTATGACGGCGAGCCGAACGGCCTGCGCATACACAAGGACGGGCGCATATTCGTCGCCGACTTCATGCACGGCATCATGCTGCTCGATCCGGCGAGCGGCAAAGTCACGCCGGTGGTGTCGCGCTACCAGACCGAGCACTTCAAGGGCGTCAACGATCTCACGTTCGCGGGCAACGGGGATCTGTATTTCACCGACCAGGGACAGACCGACCTCATCTATCCGACCGGACGCGTCTATTGCCTGACCGCGGCGGGACACCTGCGCTGCATCGCCGACAACGTGCCGAGTCCGAACGGGCTCGTGCTCAACCTCGCGGACGACGTGCTGTATCTCGCCGTCACGCGCGCGAATGCCGTGTGGCGGCTGCCGTTCACCCCGACCGGCGAAGTCGCCCGCATGGGTGTCTTCCTGCAACTCTCGGGCGGGCGCGGGCCCGACGGCATCGCGCTCGACGAGACAGGCGGGCTCGCGGTCGCGCATCCGGAAATGGGCGCGATCTGGATTTTCAGCCCGCATGGCGAGCCGTTCTACCGCGTGCAGTCGTGCCGCGGCGACATGACGACCAACATCGCGTACGGCGGGCCGGACCGCAAGACGCTCTACATCACCGACTCATCGACCGGCACGATACTGATGGCGCGCGTGCCGATCGCCGGCCGTTTGCTGTATTCTCACATGTAACGAATTTCTGACGCATCGGGAGACCGCTCATGGCACTGAAAACACCCGAGCAATATGTCGATAGCCTGCGCCAACTGAAAATCTGCGCTTACGTCGCAGGCGAGCGCGTACACAGCGTGGTCGATCATCCTGCGATCGCGCCGCACATCAACACCGTGGCCAAGACCTACGAACTGGCTCACCAGGCCGAACACCGGGAGGTGATGACCGCAATCAGCCATCTTTCCGGCGAGCGGGTGCATCGCTACACGCACATCTTCCAGAACACCGACGACCTGGTGAAGAAAATCCAGATGCTGCGCCTGCTGGGCCAGACGACCGGAACCTGTTTTCAGCGCTGCGTCGGACTGGATGCGCTGAACGCCCTGTATGCCACCTCGTTTGAAATCGACCAGGGCGAGGGGACCGGTTACCACCCGCGTTTTTGCGACTACCTGCTGAGAGTGCAGCGCGAAGACCTGATGCTTGCGGGCGCAATGACCGACCCCAAGGGGCATCGGGCGAAAAAACCCTCCGAGCAGGCCGACCCCGACCAGTTCGTGCATGTGGTCGAGCGGCGTCCCGACGGCGTCGTGATTCGCGGCGCCAAGCTGCACAACACCGGCGGCATCAACTCGCACGAAATCCTCGTGTTGCCCGGCACCGGGCTAGCGGCCGGGGAGAAGGATTACGCCATCGCCTGCGCCGTGCCGGCCGGGGCGCCCGGGGTCATTTTTATTTTTGGGCGCCAATCCAACGATACGCGCAAGCTCGAAGGCGGCTGCGACATCGGCAATCCCCGGTTCGGGGTGGTCGGCGGCGAAGCGATGGTGGTGTTCGACAATGTGTTCGTGCCGAACGAGCACATTTTCATGAACGGCGAGACCCAGTACTGCGGCGGCCTGGTGAATTATTTCGCCACCTGGCATCGCGCCAACTACGGCGGCTGCAAGGGCGGCAACGCGGATGTGCTGATCGGGGCGACGGCCAAGATGACCCGTATCCTCGGCACCGACCGCAACGCGGTGGTGCGCGACAAACTAACCGAGATGATCCACATGAACGAGACGACTTATGCCTCGGCAATCGGCGCCGGCGCCATGGGTTACCGGCTTGCCTGCGGCTCATACATGTTCGATCCGATGATGTCCAACACGGTCAAGCAGAACATCACGCGCAATGTCTACCAGATCAGCCGCCTGGCGCACGATCTGGCGGGCGGGTTCCTCGCCACCATGCCGGATCAGAAGGCGCTTGAGAATCCCGAGATCGGCGCGTACGTGAAGAAATACCATACGGCCAATCCCGATTACGACGTGATGGAACGCATCCGCATGGGCCGCTATATCGAAAACATGACCAGTGTGACGAGCATGGTGGAATCCATGCACGGCGCCGGCTCGCCGCAGGCGCAGCGCATCGTCATGCTGGGCCTGGCCGGCATCGAGGCCAAGATCAAGATGGCCGAGCAGGTTATCAGCGGTACCGACGACGTCAAGGGCATTGCGCTTCCGAAAAGCAACTGACGCGCTGCCTGCGCTGTCGCGACGGAGGACCCCGATGCAAGCGCCGATGTCGTTCGAGCCGCTGACGCCGACCGCTTTCCTGCGGCGCTCGGCGGCGGTGTTCGCCGACCGCGTGGCGGTGATCGATGGCGAGCGCCGCTACACCTACGCCGAATTTCTCGATCGCGCACTGCGGCTCGCCGGTGCTTTGCGCGCCCTCGGTGTCACACCCGGCGCGCGCGTTGCGGTGCTCGCGCCCAATACCCACGTGCTGCTCGAAGCACACTACGGCGTGCCGTTCGCGGGCGCGGTGCTGGTCGCGCTCAACCAGCGCTTTACCGCGGCCGATCTCGCCCGCATCATCGGGCACAGCACAGCTTCGGTACTGATCTACGACCACGAATTCGAGGCGGTTGCGCAAGACGTCGCGCGCGAAGCGGGCGGCGCTTTGAAACTGGTGCGAGCCGGCGGCGCCGACGAATACGAGCAACTGCTCGCCGCCGCAACGCCGCACCGCGAACCGGTCGCCGACGAGCGCGGCATGCTTTCGATCAACTACACCAGCGGCACCACCGGCAGGCAGAAAGGCGTGATGTATCACCACCGCGGCGCCTACCTGCAGGCGCTGGCGATGGCGGCGCATATGCGGCTCGACTGCGACAGCGTGTACCTGTGGACGCTGCCGATGTTCCATTGCAACGGCTGGTGCTTCACGTGGGGAGTCACCGCCGCCGGCGCCACGCATTTGTGCCTGCGCAAAGTCGATCCCGCGCTGATCTGGCGGCATCTGCGCGAATCGAACGTCACGCATTTGAGTGCCGCGCCGACGGTGCTGATCATGCTGGCGTGGGCGCAGGAAGCCGCACTCGGCAAGCCTCGGCAGGCGGTACACATCGCAACGGGCGGTGCACCGCCGACGCCGGCGCTGCTCACCCGCATGGCCGAACTCGGCATGGACGTCACCCACCTTTACGGGCTCACCGAAACCTTCGGTCCGGCGGCGATCTGCGAATGGCGTGCCGACTGGAGCAAACTCGCAGCCAGCGAGCAGGCCCAGATCAAGGCGCGTCAGGGTGTAGGCAATGCGATCAGCGAAGCGCTGCGCGTGGTCGATGACGCCGGCAACGACGTTCCCGCGGATGGCGTGACGCTGGGCGAAATCGCGCTGCGCGGCAACAACGTGATGCTCGGCTACTACCGCGACGAGGAAGCGACGCGGCGCGCGGCTCCCGACGGCTGGTTTCGCACCGGAGACCTCGGCGTGATGCACCCGGACCGCTACCTCGAGGTCAAGGACCGCGCCAAGGACATCATCATCTCGGGCGGCGAGAACATCGCATCGGTGGAAATCGAGCGCGCGCTTTCGGCGCATGCGGACGTGCTGGAAGCGGCGGTCGTCGCCGGCCCCGATCCGAAATGGGGCGAAGTGCCGGTCGCGTTCGTCACGCTGAAACCGGGCGCGACCACGGGCGAAGCACAACTGATCGCGCATGCGCGCGGCGTACTCGCGCACTTCAAGGCGCCGAAGAAAATCGTGTTCGGCGAGCTGCCGAAGAACGCCACCGGCAAGATCCAGAAATTCGTGCTGCGCGAGCGCGTGAAAGAAATGTTGAAATTGTAATCGTCAACGCAACGACTTCTGGTCGTGGGGATAGCTGCTCAGGCAGCGGCAGATCTCATCGCGGCTGCAAAGCGAGCACCGCCCGCTTGACCGTCGGGTCGGACGGATCGTGGCTGAGGGTGAAGCCGAGTTCGCCCACGAACTTGAGCATGCGCGAGTTTGACGCGAGGACGTGACCCATCATCTGCTTGAGCCGCTTCTCGCGCGCGACCGCGATCAGCTCTGACATCAAGCGCCCGGCGATTCCCCGGCCTTGCCATTGATCGGCGATCACCACCGCGAACTCACACGATTCGCCGTCCGGATTGGTGATGTAACGGCTAACGCCGATTTCCACCTCTTTTCCGCCGCGCTGCGTTACCGCGATGAACGCCATCTCGCGGTCGTAGTCGATCTGCGTAAAGCGCGCGAGCATCTGCGGCGTCAGTTCGCGCAGCGTGTCCATGAAGCGGAAATACTTGCTCTCCGGCGACAGTCCTTTCACGAATTCGCGCTCGAGCTCCGCATCCTCCGGACGTATCGGCCGTATCGTCACCTGCGTGCCGCCGGACACCTGCAATTCGTGCACGCGGTGCGCCGGATACGGATGGATCGCCATGTGGCCGTAACGGCCGAGGCCCGGGTGCGGCCGCCCGACCACGATACGCGCGTCGACTGCGATAACGCCGGTTTCGTCGGCCAGCAGCGGATTGATGTCGAGCTCCCGCAGTTGGGGCAGTTCGCACACCATTTCGGAAACGCGCAGCAGCGTCGTTTCCAGCTCCGCCATCGCAATCGGCGGAAGATTGCGGAACCGGCCGAGCAACCTCGCGACCCGCGTCGAGCGCACCATGTCGCGAATCAAAAGCTCGTTCAGCGGCGGCAGCGCCACCGCACGATCGCGCAATATCTCGACTGCGGTGCCGCCCGCGCCGAACGTGATGACCGGGCCGAACACCTGGTCCTGCGCCACGCCGAGCATCAGCTCGCGTCCGTTGGGGCGCTGGGCCATCGGCTCGACCGCAACGCCTTCGATCACCGCATCCGGCCGTGCCGCATGCACGGCATCGATGAGTTCCTGGTACGCGGCGCGCACCGCGGCAAGCGTACGCAGGTCCAGGCGCACGCCGCCGACGTCGCTCTTGTGAGTGATGTCGGGCGAGGCGATCTTCAGCGCGGCCGGAAGGCCCAGCTCTTCCGCGAGCAGCATCGCCTCGCCGGCGCTGCGCGCGAGCACGGTGCGTGAGATCGGGATGCGAAATGCCGCGAGCACCGCCTTGGATTCCATCTCGTTGAGAATATCGCGGTTCGCGGCGAGCGCGCCGTCGATGATGATGCGCGCTGCCTCAACGTCGCCCGGCGCATCAATGGCGCGCGGTCCCGGCGTCTGCAGCAGCAGCTGCCGGTTGCGGTAGTAGGCCGAAAGATGCGAGAACAGTTCGACCGCCGGCTCCGGCGTGCGAAAGGTCGGGATGCGCGCTTCCTGAAACAGCTTCCTCGCTTCAGCGACCTGCGTCTCGCCCATCCAGCAGGTAATGATCGGCTTGCCTGCGCCCTGGGCCACCTCGACGACCGCCCGTGCCGCATCGAGCGGATCGGTGATCGCCTGCGGCACGCACATCGCCAACACGCCGTCGATCGCCGGATCGGCAAGGCACGCGGTGAGCGCGGCGTGGTAGCGTGCCCGGTCCGCGTCGCCAATGAGGTCGACCGGATTGCCATGCGACCAATGCGCGGGCAACACCGCGTTCAGCGCGTCGAGCGTCGGCTGCGACAGTTCGGGAAGCGGGATCGCGAGATCGGCCGCCCGGTCAGCCGCCATCGCGCCCGGACCGCCCCCGTTGGTGATGATTGCGAGCCGATTGCCGCGCGGCGCGATGCGCGCGGAGAGCCCTGCCGCAGCGGCGAATAGCTGGCCGATGGTCGCCACGCGCACCACGCCGGCACGGCGCAACGCCGCATCGAACACGTCGTCGGTGCCGACCAGCGCGCCCGAATGCGACCGCACCGCGCGCGAAGCGGCGGCGTGGCGCCCGGCTTTCAGCACCAGCACCGGCTTCACGCGCGAGGCGGCGCGCAGCGCGCTCATGAAAGCGCGCGCATTGCGCACACCCTCGACGTAGAGCAGGATGTGCTCGGTCCGGGAGTCGGCGACCAGATAATCGAGGATCTCGCCGAAATCGATATCGATCGACCCGCCCAGCGAAACCACGCTCGAAAAGCCGATCCCGTTCGGCTGCGCCCAATCCAGAATCGCCGTGCATAACGCGCCCGACTGCGAAACCAGCGCGAGCGCACCGGGTTGCACGCCACCTTTCGCAAAAGTCGCGTTCAAGCCGATTTCCGGCCGCATGATACCGATGCAATTGGGACCGACCAGACGCACGCCATAGCGCTGCGCGTTGGCGAGCAGTGCTTGCTGCAGCGCCATGCCGGCGGACCCGGTCTCGCCGAAACCCGCCGTGAGCATGACGGCGGCGCGCACGCCGGCGCGCCCGGCATCTTCGATGACCTGCGGCACCGTTGCGGCCGGCGTAACCACGACCGCCAGGTCGATGCGTTCCGGCACCGCGTCGAGCGATGGAAATGACGGCACGCCATGCACCGTCGCGTGGCGCGGGTTGACCGCGAACAGATGACCGCGGTACTTCGCCGCAAGCAGATTTTTTAACACGATCGACGCGATGGCACCCTCGCGTTCGGTCGCGCCCACCACCGCGACCGAGCACGGCTCGAACAACGGAGTCAGATAGTGCTTGTCGTACACGGCGCGATGTTCCTCAGAGCGTCTACTCCCCTCTCCCCCGATTACGGGGGAAAGGGCAGGGTGAGGGGGCACGAAAACGTCATGTTGATAGGCGTTTTTAGGTCAGGCGCGCTGTACAGCAACGCGCGAAAGGAATTGTACCAGCAACGCACAACCCACCGCGGCCACAAATCCCGGTGCGGTCCCCCACGCCGGCAACAACATCGCCAGCGCGAGACAGAAGGCCGCGAACGCGTATAAACCGAATAGCAGGCCGCGCAACAGCAGCACGGTGCACGCATAGCCGGAGTAGTGATGCGAAAACACTGCGAGCACGCTCGTCATTAGCGGAAATACGGCAAACAGACCGCTCAAATTCGGCCCGAGACTTGCGGCGAAGTGGGTCACCAATACCACCAGAGCGGCACCCGCCAGCATGCGGCAGGCCACCTCGGCATAGGAGGAAACAACGATCGGCGCTTTAGGGGCGGTGCGCGGAAACAGGCGCGCGCCGAGGACCAGCGATCCAACGGCCACCAATGCCGCGAGAGGCATGGGTGGCGAAATCAGGTGCAGCACGGCCACGACGGCAAAATACGCAGCCAGACCGCACACGAAGCTCGTCGGCCATGCAAAGCGCGTGGCAACCCACGCATAAACGATCGCGAAAGAAACGGCCCCCAGCACACCCGCGAGCGTGCCAATGGCGGCGGTGGCGGCAAACGACGGCCCGTGCTCGATCGCGATGAAAAACAGGACGGGGCCCGCGACCACCGGAAGTCCCGCCAGCCATCCCGACACCGCGGGCCCCCACCGGTGGCCCGCGAAGGTGATCGCGGCGATAAGCAGCGGGACGATCGTCAGCTTAAGCGCAAGCATCGGGTAATACTGAGACACGCTACCGATCGGGCGGCCACTGCCGGGCGCTATGGAGCACGCGCAGGATCTCAATTTCGCCCCGCGCGATCCGGTACACAACAACATAGTTCGGATGCACCACCATTTCGCGGGTGCCCCGCACGCGTCCCACGCGATAAAGCCTGGGATGCTCCGGCAACTCGGCAACTCGTCGCTCGATCGCATCGCCCAGCTCGATCGCGGCAGTCGGATTGTCTTGGGAGATGTAGTCGATAACGCGATCGCGGTCAACCTCGGCAACCGGTCGCCAGCGAACTTTCAAGCCTTCGGCCCTCGCGCCGCCTTAACTTTTTTCAGAAGCTGTGCCCGTTTCTTCGCCCAGCGCGCGGAAACCTCTTCATGCGGGATGCTCGGACGCGAATCATCGAGCGCCACCTGCACCTGGCTTCGGAACCACTTGTCGTAGGCGGCGGCTTCGTGCGCCCGCTTCAGGGCTGCGGCCCGATCCGGTCGCGTCCGCCGCGCGTGTTCAGCGTCGTAACCCAGGACGTCTACATCGAAGCGTGCGATGCCGATTCCCTTGAGGTAAGCCGCCACGGTTTCCAGTTTCGAAAAGAGCCGTACCTTGCCACGCTGCGCGGCAAGCGGCCGTACCGTTCTGCCGCACTTGACGATGATCCCCCAACCGCCAGAGCACCCAACCACGTGCGCAGCGCACACGGTGCCGGATTCGACCAGTTTCGCCAGTGCGCTATGGTTTATCGCTGCGTCAGCCATGATCCTTCCCGTCCTAGTGACGTAAATGTCATAGCGGATAGTTTAATCACTTTATTATTAAGTGACAAGAGCCTGCCGGAGCGTGGTCTCAGGGTCTGAAAAATCAGTTCGCGTGGCCGGACTCCATGTCTCACACCGACATCAAATCAAAAAACTCGTTGACCGGCATCGCCGCGAGTCTCTTGCGGTCGAGGCATACTTTCGTGATCGCGCGTCGCTGTTTCTCGGCGAATACCCGCGCAACGTTGGTCTCGAACTTCCCGATCAGCAACGGTATCCCCTCCTTGCGCCGCCGGCGGTGGCCGAGCGGATAATCCACCTGCGACAGCGGGGACCGGGTACCGTCCTTGAAGGTGACCCGGATCGAGTTGGCGTTGGTGCGTTTGGCGGGATCGTGGTATTCGCGTTCGAAAACCGCGGACTCCGAAAGGTGCATTTTCGCGCGCAGCGCGTCGATGCGCGGATCCGCGGCGACGTGGTCTTCGTAGTCCCCGGCAGTGAGTTTGCCGAAGATCATCCCGACCGCCATCATGTATTGCATGCAATGGTCGCGATCGGCCGGATTGGCGAGCGGCCCGGTCTTGTCGAGGATGACCATCGTCGAGTTGTGGCATTTCACTTCGACGCGCGCGATGTCGTCGAGCCGGTCCTTCACCAGCGGGTGCAGCCCGATCGCGGCCTCGACTCCGCTTTGCCCGTGGAATGCCGTGGGATACGCGATCTTGAACAACACGTTCTCGATCACGTAACTGCCGTACGGGCGCTGAAATCTGAACGGCTTGCCCTTGAACAGCACCTCGTAGAAACCCCAGGTCTTCGCCGTCAACGCCGAGGGATAACCCATCTCGCCTTTGAGCGCCATCAGTGCGAGCCGCACGCCGCGGCTGGCAGCGTCCCCCGCGGCCCACGATTTGCGCGAGCCGGTATTGGGCTTGCGGCGGAACGCCGCGAGCGCATGGCCATCGACCCACGCGTTCGATACCGCGTTGATGATTTCCTCGCGCGTGCCGCCGAGCATTTTGGCGACAACGGCGGTGACGGCGATCTTCACGAGCAGGGTGTGATCGAGCCCGCTGCCGCCGTAGCTGTTCTCGAGCGCGAGCTGACCCATGATTTCATAGGCCTTGACCGCCGCTTCGAGTACCGCGCGCATGGTGAGCGGCTGTTTGCCTCCCGCCACGCGCGTGCGGGAAAGCCAGTCCGCGGTGGCGAGGATACCGCTGAATGTATCGGACGGATGAATCACCGTCGCGCCGTAAAACGCGTCGTTGTAATCGAGCCAGCGCACCAGCGCCCCGATGTTGAACGCGGCGTGCACCGGATCGAGCACGAACGCCGTGCCGGGCACGCGCGCACCGTGCGTCACGCGGGTTCCCGGAACAATCGGGCCGAGCAGCTTGGTGCACGCGGGATACGCGAGCGCCTCGAAGCCACAGCCGAGGCTGTCGATCAGGCAGTAATGCGCGGTCTCGAACGCAAGCGCGCTCTTGACCTGATAGCGGTCGACGTAAGCGGCGATATCGGCGATGACTTTGTCGGGCGCGGGGCGAACGTCGGCAGATGCGGCGGGCATTAGTCAGAGCGCCTATCAAAATGACGTTTTCGTGGCCCCCCCCCCCCCCCCCCCCCCCCCCCGCCCGGGGGGGGGGGGGGG